>JACQUI010000318.1 GCA_016210395.1 Chloroflexota bacterium
CCCCACAACTGTCCCATCGAACTGGCGGTTATCGAAGAGCTTGACCGTAATGTCGCTGGCGCCAACAACAACGTGGATGTTGGTGAGGATGTAGCCGTCCTCACGGAAGATGACGCCGGAGCCGGAGCCTGTCTGTTGCTGCGCGCCAAAGAAGGTCTGGATGGAGGCGGATGTCACGATGCTGACGACGGCAGGCTCGACCTTGTCCACCAGGTCTGCGATAGAGGGCAGGGCGGCGAGGCCGGTTGAGGGACCGGGCCCCGACTTGTCGCCCTGTACGGACGCCTGGGTGGGCGTCGCCGTGGGCGCGGGAGTTTCGAATGTTGGCGTGGCCGTAGGCGTCGCGCTGGCCGCGCCGGTCAGCGTGGCGCAGGCCGATAACGTGGCGCTGATGGCTAGGAGAATGGCCAGCGCCAGCGCAGGTGTAAGTCGAAGCAGCGTGCTACGAGGTGTCGTGGCCATAGAGAATTCCTTCCGGAGAGACTAGGATGTGAGAGGAGCCGGCATCCCTGGAGCGCCGCCCCTCTTTATTGGTAACGGAATTGGCCGCCGCCATGTCACCTACAGCCTCGCAATGGCCTCCTGTTGTACGCCCAGGAGGTAGACGATCCCTTCCCTGGCCAGGGCAAGCAGCCGGTCGGAGCACGCCTGGCTGAAGGGAGCGCCCTCGGCGGCGCCTTGCAGCTCAACGTACTCGCCATTGCCCGTCATGACGACGTTGAAGTCCACCTGCGCGCGGGAATCCTCCTGGTAGCACAGGTCCAGCAGCTCGCCGCTGTCCACCACGCCGACGCTTATGGCAGCCACCGCCGCCTTCAGGGGGACCGCCGGCAAAGCCGAGGCGCGCGCCAGCTTGAGCATTGCCTGGTACAGCGCAACGTAGGCCCCCGTGATGGACGCCGTGCGCGTGCCGCCGTCGGCCTGGAGCACGTCGCAGTCCAGCGTGACGGTGCGCTCCCCCAGTGCCTCCATGTCCGTCACGGCGCGGAGGCTGCGTCCGATGAGCCGCTGGATTTCCGTGGCGCGGCCATCGGTGCGGCCGTCGCGGGAGCGCTGGGTGCGGGTCAGGGTTGCGCGGGGGAGCATGGCGTACTCCGCAGTAACCCAGCCGCGCTTCTGGCCACGCAGGAAAGATGGCACGCCGTCCTCCACGGTGGCGGCGCAGATCACCTTCGTCTGCCCCACCTCTATGAGCACCGAGCCTTCCGCGTAGGGCTGGATGCCGGGCGTGATGCGGGCCGGGCGCGGGTCCTGTGGGGAACGTCCGTCTATTCGGGACATGCGTTTGCCTGATGGTGGAATACAGCCAGTATAGCAAGAGAGGGGTGACGCGAGGCAGGGGTCTTTCGGTTCTCCCATGCCAAGAGCACACGCCCGTTCGTGGTGAGCTTGTCGAACCACGCAGGCACCCTTCCCTTCGACTCGCTCAGGTAGGGCTAGCTCAGCGAACGGGAATCTACCCTTGCATCCAAAGACGGAAAGACCCTTCCCCTGCCAACGGGCAGTAGACGGACGGCAAAAGCCGTGCTATAGTGAAAGAGTCCCGCCTGTTTGTCCCTATTGAAACGCCTCTGCTTGAACGTATCCTCCCTGGCCTGTCGCACTAAGTTGTTGCTTCCGAAACGTAGTAGCATGACGCCGGAGCAGAGAAGCCGCCTTTCGTTTTTCAGCAAGCTATCCCCTGAAGGGCCGCAACCGTTAGCAAGCAGCGCCCGCGCCCGGCAAGTCATAACAGGACGGTCGGCCGGCACGCAGGCGCGCACTCCTTCTTATCGCCACCATCCAACCCCATAGACCACAGATAGGTGATGTCCCTTGACCACGCAATCCCCCTCGTACTTGGCGGAGCTCGATGACAAGACAAAGGACGAGCTGATCGCCCTGGCGGCCCAGGAAGGGCTCGACGAGCCTGCCCGCCTGGCTGCGATGCCACGGGCGGACATCCTCCAGTTGCTCCTTCGGGGCCGCGCGGAGCAGCAGGGCATGCTCCTGGCCAGCGGCGTCCTGGAGATCATGGCGGACGGGTACGGTTTTCTGCGGCAAAACGGGTTGAACAAGGCGGGCCAGAAGGACGTCTACGTCTCCCAGTCACAGATACGCCGCTTCGGCCTCCGCACCGGAGACGCGGTCACCGGCCAGGTCCGTCCGCCCAAAGAGGCCGAACGGTACTACGGCCTCGTGCGGGTGGAAGCCGTCAACGGCATGGAGCCCGAGGCAGCCCGCAACCGTCCCCACTTCGAATCACTCATCCCCGTCTTCCCCAACCACCAGATCAAACTCGAGACCACCTCCCAGAACCTTTCGGCCCGCATCATAGACCTGGTTGCCCCCATCGGCAAAGGCCAGCGCGGCATGATCGTCTCTCCTCCCAAGGCAGGCAAGACTACCGTCCTCAAAGAGATTGCCGCCGGCATCACCATCAATCACCCGGAGATCATGCTCATTGTCGCGCTCATTGGCGAGCGCCCGGAAGAGGTCACCGACGTCAGCCGCTCGGTCAAGGGCGAGATCTTCAGCTCGACTTTTGACGAGCCGGTGGAGGACCACTGCCGTGTTGCGGAGCTGGCGCTGGAGCGGGCCAAGCGGTTGGTGGAGTGCGGCAAGGACGTGGCCATTCTCCTGGACAGCATCACGCGGCTCACTCGCGCCTACAACCTGGCGCTGCCCAGCACGGGGCGGACCCTCTCCGGCGGCATGGACCCCGTGGCCCTGTATCCCCCCAAGCGCTTCTTTGGCGCGGCACGCAACTCCGAGGGCGGCGGCAGCCTGACCATCATCGCGTCCTGCCTGGTGGACACCGGCAGCCGCATGGACGACGTTATTTACGAGGAGTTCAAGGGCACCGGCAACTGGGAGCTGCACCTGTCCCGGCGGCTCTCCGAGAAGCGCGTCTTCCCCGCCATTGACATCCAGCGGTCCGGAACCCGCCGCGAGGAGCTGATCCTGGACGAGATCACTCTGCGCCAGGTGTGGCTGCTTCGCCGCATGATCAGCCTCATCACCTCCGACGGCATGGAAAACACCGAGGCCACGGAGAAGGTGCTGGAGCGCCTGGGCAAGACCCGCAACAACGTGGAGTTTCTGTCCACGCTCAGCAAGGCGGAGATGTAGGTCTTCCCGCGCCCCTGCTCCCGGTTATCTGGCGTTCAACTCTATTGCCTGCTTGATGTAGTAGCGCAGCGCGGCTTTGTTGACCTCCTTGAGGTCGCTAATCCTGACGTTCTTCGATACCTTGCCGACGCCTTCCAGGAAGCCGTACGCGCGTCTTCAACTCTGCGCCCCGCGAAAAGGCAAAAGTGATGCCTTTCTTCGTCGCGCTGATGACGGCCAGGATGTTCGCTGATGATTTCCCTGGCATCCGGGGCGCATTCACGCATCAGCTCGCGCAGCATCTCCACAATGCCACGGTACTCCGGCAGGACATTGGCGTTCACGAACTCTTCAACAGTCACACGCCACCCGCCATTGTGTGCGGCCTTCGCCGGTCTACGGCGGTCGAGGGCGCTCCCGTCATCTGCTGGTGCAGCTCCGAACCCGAGGGCAGGAAGAAGCGGCCCTCGCCCTGGAAGTCCAACCAGAAGGCGTCCACCGCTGCCTTCAGCAGCGCGCGCTGCCGCTCCAGCCCTTTCACCTTCCCATCCACAAGCG
The DNA here is from genome assembly GCA_016210395.1 of Chloroflexota bacterium. GTDB lineage: Bacteria > Chloroflexota > Dehalococcoidia > Lucifugimonadales > JACPCL1 > JACPCL1. The sequence continues at coordinate 3,649 of JACQUI010000318.1, forward strand.
CGCAGCACACCGCGCCGGTGATGTGGCGGCCTTCGGAGACGGCGGCGCGGACGCACTAGACTGGCATCGCCAGTCCTGCGCCGTCAGTCACCTTTTGTAAGCGGCCCCACGACATCACCGCAACAAGGTTGAGGAGGGTGAGGCTGGACCACGTCAATGCCACCGCCAGCCCAGGTCCGAAGAACATCCAGGGCGCTGTCTGGAGGTACTGCTGGGATCTGGCCGTGAGCATCCGACCCCAGGACGGCTGTGGTGGCGGAAAGCCCACTCCAAGAGCGTCGTACGAAGCCTCCAAGAGAACGACTCCAGTCAGCGTCATGAGGGCAGCCAGGGCGCTGACCTGAAGAATGAGCAATCGGTCCCACACGCGATAGCCGCCTGTCCATAGTAGCCGGTAGGCAACCGCGCCGGGAACAAAGGCGACCAACAAGCTGAGGAGCAACACTCCTTGCCAGCGTGTTGTGGCGAAAGCGCCTGTGGGGACGGGACGCAGGAAGTCAAAAGCATACGGGACCACCAGAATGAAGAGGGCCAGCACTGCAAAAGCGTAGGCCATAGCACGGCGGTCCAGGTGGAACGCCGAAATCCTCCCCAGCAGCAAGACCAGGGCAATGGACGCTGACAAAACGGCCAGGATAGCCACCCAGCTTGTGAAAACGAGCCAGCCTGGAACGTCAAACAGACCGCGCGCCAGCCAAATGAAGGGGCCGAGGATGGGCTGCGCCCCTATGAGGCCCACTATCACCAGGGCAGGGAGGTAGGTGAACACCCTGGCTAAGGTGTGGACCCTCTCCCCACATGCGGACCCGTGAGGCAGGACCCTGGCGAGCAATCCTCCGGCTGCCACGCCCAGAGCTATGCTCACCACGGCAGCGGTAACGTAGGCGCCGGCGCCGGCCATGAAGCGGCTGAACACGTCGCGCCCGAACTGGTCGGTGCCCAGCCAGTGGGCGCTGTCTGGGGGCTGCAAGCGCATGGCAGCGTTTTGGTCTAGGGGGTCTTGGGGCGTCCCCACCAGTCCAACAATTCCGAGTACGAGGAGCACCACAGGAAATGCCATTGCCAAAGCACAGAGAGTGCGATACATCATCTGCCCTCGTGTGGGAGTGGCCTCTACTCATGGCTTACCCGCGCCGGCTGAGGGAGTGACAAGGGCGCGCCGCCTGCACCTGCGGTCCAGGGAGTCCGGTATTTCACTACTTCTCGGCGGCAGCCGGAAGCGTCTCAGCCATCTGCTGGTGCAGCTCAGAGCCGGAGGGCAGGAAGAAGCGGCCTTCTCCCTGGAAGTCGCGCCAGAAGGCGTCAACGGCCTGCTTCAGCAGCGCGCGTTGCCGTTCCAGCCCTTTCACCTTCCCATCCACCAGAGCGCAGCACACGGCGCCGGTGATGTGGCGGCCTTCGGAGACGGCGGCGCGGACGCCCTGGTCGTAGAAGTGGTCTTGCAGGAACTCGGCGACGCGCTGTTGCTGGTACCCCTCCGCCAGGCGCGCGCACAGGCGGCTGCCGCAACGGGCCAGCACAAAGCCCCGGTACAGCTCCACGTCGGCGTCGTCGCCCTTGGTCTCGCGGGTGAAGGTGGTCACTGGCGGCCCTCAAAGAAGCGCCGGGGGTTGTCGTTGTTGAGCTTAGCCACAACATCTTTGGGGACACCAAGCTCCACCAGGCGGGGATCTACGCGGCGATGGATGAAGAGGTAGCCGTCCGGGTTGTAGCGGCGGCGCTCCTCCTGCTGTTCCGGGCTGACAGCGCTCTGGCTGGCGATGGACCAGTCGTGGGAGAGCATAATGCGGTGGCCGAAGCCGGCGTCTATGAGTCGCTTGGCGGTCTCGGTGCGCTGCTCCCAGTTGGGCGTGGCAGGGTTGCGGCCGCCGGGGTAGCGGTCCAGCCCGATCCAAACGCCCTTGCGCAGCAGGCCCAGCAGGTAGCCGATGTCTGTGCTGTCGTTGCTGTGGCCGATGTACACGCGGTTGAGGTCCATACCCTCCTGCTCGAAGACGCGCACCTGCTGGTCGCCGACGCGCTCTGGGGCCCAGGTGTGTGTGGAAATGGGCACACCGGTCCGCTTGCTTGCCCGAGCCGCGGCCCGCAGGATGATCTCGCCCTCCGGCGTGACCCCGCCCTGGTCGTTGGCCACTTTGATGATGCCTGCCTTGATGCCCGTGCCGTCAATTCCCACCTCAATCTCGCGCGCGAAGAGGTTGGCTACTTGGTCGGGTTTGGCCGACCAGAAGACGCGAGGGATGTCCCGCCAGATGCCCGTTGCTGCGATGATCTGCACACCGCTGCGGCGTGAGACCTCCTGGAGCAGCCGCACGTCCCGGCCCAGGTCCATGGTCGTCACGTCCACCAGGGTTCGCACGCCTTCCCGGTACGCCTGGGAGAAGTCGGCCACCGCCTTTTCGATGGTCCCCGCCCTGTCCAGGAACTCAGGATAGGTGGCCTGGATGCCCGCGGAGCTGGTCATGACGTGCTCATGGGAGAGAACATAGCCCAGGCCGGCGGTGTCCAGCGGCCCCAGGACGGAGTTGATCGGTGCCATGAGTCCTCCTTACATTCTCCCGCAGGAGCATTCTGTACCCGAGCCTGATGGTCAGTGACAAATAGCTCCGCGGTTTACCCTTCCCCATAAGGGGGGTGCTGGTGGTCTCCTTGGCGGGTGACGCCTTAGCGGGTGACGCCTTGCTCTCGCATGGCAGCTATGCCCGCGTCCGAGTAACCCAGCGAGCGCAAGATTTCATCCGTGTGTTCGCCGAGTGGCGGCGAGGCGGACTGGGCCTTCAGCGGCGTCTCGCTCATGTGGAGAACAGGCCCGAACATTTTCACAGGCCCCAGCTTGGAGTGCTCCACTTCCACCACGTAGTCGTTCGCCAGCGCCTGTGGGTGCTCCACCAGCTCCTCGATGAAGAGCACGGGGCCGCAGGGCACACCTGCTTTGTCCAGGTGGGCAATCCACTCCTCGGTGGTCCGCTCCAGGAACAGCGCCTCCGCCTTTGCGATGAGATCAGCGCCGAACGTGATTGCCTGTTCCGAGGTGGCGTCGTAGCCAGGCTCGAAGAGGATGTCGTGCAGCCCCAGCGCGCCCGCCATCTTCCTTCGGAGCGAATCGCTGAGGCAGGCCACGGTGATGACGCTGTCCTTGGTCTGAAACGCGCGATAGTAGATGTTGCCCGGAGGACGGGGCCGGGCTTCTTCGTGGCGGGCGAACACTTCAGTGAAGGGCCTCCCGCCCCAGCGCAACACGCTTATGTCCTCCAGGAGCTGCTCCCTGGGTTCCCGGTCAAGCTGCTCCACCTGGAGAAGGGAGATGGTCTGCAAGTGCAGGGCCGTTGCCAGCAGGGAGGTCTCGATCTTCTGGCCCTTGCCGGTGCGCTCCCGGGCGAAGAGGCCGGCGCAGGCCCCCCACGCCATGGCAATGGCGGTGGCGGCATCGGCCAGCGCGGGGTTGATGGTCTGGGGCAGTCCATTCTGGATCTTGCCGTTGCCGGCCATGAGGCCGCTGAGCCCCTGGATGATGATGTCGTATCCCGGACGAGCGCTGTCCGGCCCCTTTCGCCCGTAAGCCGTGTTCTCCAGGTACACCAGGCGGGGGTTGATGGCGGAGAGGGTCTCGTAGTCAATGCCTAGCTTGTAGGGCACATCGGGACGGAAGTTGACGATCGCCACGTCTATGGAGGGGACCAGCCTGTAGATGACCTCTCTCGCCTTGGGTTTGCTGAGGTCCAGGGGCAGGCTCTTCTTGCCCCGGTTCAGGCCCAGGTAGCCGTGACTTTCGGTAGGAGAGATCGGCCCCGCCATGAAGCGGTAGGGTTCGCCCCGGGGCGGCTCCACTTTGATGACCTCTGCGCCCATATCCGACAGGAGCATTGCCGACACGGGGCCTGCAATGATCTCGGTGCAGTCAAGGATACGGATGCCGTCCAGGGCGCCAGGCATGGTCCACCTCCTCCTGTACCGGCAGGCGATTTGAATGGGTGAAGGATAGCATCAACCGCTACGGTTGTCATGTTTGCGTTCGTCGTGCAACATCAGCAGGGTTATTGAGACACGTTCATCCGGTCCTGGGACGGGCACAACCCTTGCCCCCTTCCCTGCGAGGAAAGGGAACAATACGTGGAGTTCGGGATATGCGCCGAGCCCGCTGTGCTACAATCTGTGTGTAGTCAGGTAGGACGCTATGGCCGCGCTGCTGAAATTCATCTTTATCACAGTCCTCTTCTGGTTCGCCGGCCAGGCGGTCAAGCGCGTCCTGGAGTCGGCCAGCCGCAGGCGCGAGGGGCGTGGCAACAACAGGCCTTTACCGCACGACCCCGGGTATGCCGATCGCCGGGCCGCGCCCGCCGCGCGGTCGCCTTACGAGGTGCTGGATGTGTCGCCGGAAGCGACGCCTGAAGAGGTGCGGGCGGCATACCGCAGAAAGGTCCAGCAGTACCACCCGGACAAGGTGGCAGACCTGGGGCCGGAGATTCGCGACGTGGCCGACAAGCGCATGAAGGAAATCAACGCGGCGTACGAAGAGCTGAAGCGGCGGATGAGGGGATAGCGCCGGTGGCAGGCGCTTCGAAGGGCCAGTCAATATGTACGCCCGCCGCAGGTTCATGCTATACTGCCTGCGGTGTCTTTTGGTAGGCAGGAATATCCTATTGTTACGAAGGTGGGCTAACGGTCGTGCAAGAGTATGAACTCGTCATGGTGCTCAGTCCCGACATGGATGAAGAGACCAGCACCGGCGTCGTCAACAAGGTTACCCAGTTCATCACTGAACGTGGCGGCGCGCTGGTTAAGCAAGACATCTGGGGCCTGAAAAGGCTCGCCTATCCAATCAAGAAGTACCGGGAAGGAAACTACATCCTCACCCAGTTCTCGGTTGATCCCAAGCACACGAGAGAATTGGAAGCTACCCTGCGGCTCACGCCGACCGTGATTCGCCACTTGCTTGTGCAAAGAGGGTAGGCATTTTCCGTTCTCACCGCAGCGCCGGCGCCAGTCCCATCGCGGACGTGGCGCCCAGGCAATAATCTCAGCGTACCGCCACAAGGACTGCCAGAAGTAGAGGACTGCACAGGGAGGCGGGCACATGGTTGGGTTCAACAAGATACTGATTATCGGCAACGTGGGCACCGACCCCGAGATGCGGTATACCCCCAACGGCAAGCCCGTCACGTCCTTCCGCATCGCCACAAGCCGCGCCTATACCACGCCCGATGGCGAACGGCACCAGGAAACGGAGTGGTTTACAGTTGTGGCATGGAACCAGCTCGCCGAGCAGTGCAATCAGTACCTCTCCAAGGGGCGCAAGGCCTTTGTGGAGGGCCGCCTGAGCAGCAGGTCATGGCAGGGGCAGGACGGCCAGACGCGCTTCCGGAACGAGATCACGGCGAACCGCGTCCTCTTCCTGGACAGGGGCCCGGGGACGCAGGCGGGTGAAGGCGAAGGCGGCGGCGGCGCGGAAGGCGACCAGTCCGGCCACGTGGACGCCGAAGACCTGCCCTTCTAGCATCTGAGGCGATACGTCGCCTCAACCAGTGTACGATTTGCGATTTTGATAGGAGTCACACGGAATGACCACACAGGGACAAAGGAAACCATTCGGCCGCCCCGGTCAAGGCGGGCCCGGCAGGCCTCGCAGGGAAGGCGGGCCGGGAGGCGGGGGACGCAGGTTCTATAACCGCCGCAGGGTCTGTTCCTTCTGCGTAGACAAGGTCAAGGACATTGACTACAAGGACTACAACCGGCTGCAGCGCTTCCTTTCGGAGCGGGCGCGCATCATGCCCCGCCGCAGGTCCGGCACCTGCACCAGGCACCAGCGCATGTTGTGCCTGGCAATCAAGCGGGCGCGGCACCTGGCGCTGCTGCCCTACACGGCGGACCATATCCTGTCTTCCATAGGTCTGCCTTACGTTGCCCGGCCACAGCCGGTAGCTGCGGCTCCGCAGCCTGTCGCTGCACCGCAGGCCGCCGTTGCGGCTCAGCCCGTCGCTCCGCCGCAGCCTGTCGTTGCCGCGGACCCCGCCCCGGCCGCACAGCCCGCTGCCGCCCCTTCCAGCTAGGCCGCAACCATCGGGGGAAAAACGTCCGCCTATAATCGCCGCCTTTTGGCTCCCAGAGGTGTAGGCCAGCTATGGCTTCACGGTATCGCCCCAGAAACGCAACCACCCCTCCCCAGGGGCGGCGCGCCGCCGCCCGCCAGCGCGAGCGCCGCGTCCAAAGATGGGTGGTGGCGCTGTTCGCCGCCGTGCTGGCGCTCATTGTCGCCATCCCCGCATTCGGCTACTTCAATACCTTCGTCCTGCCCCCGCGCCAGGTGGTGGTCCAGGTAAACGAAGCAAAACACACCCTGGGCGAGGTGGTCAAACGAGCGCGCGCCACCGTCAACGTCATCGCGCAGCAGGGCAGCGACCCTGAGATGGCCGTCCTTCCTTTCGAGATCGTCAACAACATGGTGGACGAGGAGCTCCTGCGGCAAAACGCCTCCAGCGTGGGCGTCATCGTGACACAGGAAGACGTTGACGCAGAGATACGGCGGCTGCACTTCCCAACGCCCCCGGAAGGCCAGCAGGTAGACCAGGCCTCACTGGAAAAAGAGTACCAAGAGGTCCTGCGGCGCTATCTGAACTTGACCACCTTCTCAGAGAGCGAGTACCAGGCCATCATCCGGTCCACGCTCCTCAGCAACCAGGTCAGGGAGAAGCTGAGCAGCCAGGTCCCTTCCGTGGCCGAGCAGGTCTACGTGCACTGGATCAAGATCACCGACCAGAACCTGATAGACACCATTCAGAACAGCCTCAAGAGCGACGCTTCTTCCTTTGTCAGCCTGGCCCGCATCTACATGCGGACCGACGCCTACGCCGACCAGAACGGCGAGGTCGGATGGATGCCGAAGGGCGCCTTCCCCAGCCTGGACACCGTCCTTTTCCCCGACGAGGGCAAGACCGTGGAGCTGAACAAGATCAGCGAGCCTGTCCTTGCCGGCGACGGCACCTATTTCCTGAAGGTGACCCAGGGCCCCGAGACCCGCGAAGTGTCCGACAAGATGCGCGACGTGCTCAAGACGCGCGGCCTCCAGCAGTGGCTGAACGAGCAGCGCGACGCCAACAACGTCCAGGTGAGCTTCAACTCTGACGACTACCAGTGGGTCGTGAACAAGGTGAGAGAGCTCTCTGCATCACCGCAGCAGGGCACAAGCTAGCGGCGCGCTGCCGAATTCTCGCCGTTGCAGGAAGTGGGGGCGAGAAAGACCAACGCAAACGAAGCGCGAGAAGTGCTGCGCTCGCATCGCCTGCTGGCGCGACTAAGGGCGGGTTGCAAACCCGCCACTACACGCAGACCACGGGCGCTGGCCGTTACTCATATACACGTCATGAATAATCGCGCCATAGGCATTGGCCTCCTGGGCATGGGGGTCGTCGGTTCGGAGGTTGCTCGCAACCTGCTCCAGCAAGCAGAGCGTCTGGAGAAACAGGTGGGCCGTACGCTTGCCCTCCGGCGCGTCGCCGTACGCGACCCCGGCAGGCACCGCGATCTCTCTCTTCCCGCCGCCCTGCTGACCGCCGACCCCAACGCCGTCATTGGCGACTCTTCCGTGCACGTCGTAGTCGAGCTTATGGGCGGCCTGCACCCTGCCGGCGACTGTATCCGCGCCGCGCTTTCACAGCGCAAGCATGTGGTCACCGCCAACAAAGAGGTCATCGCCGCCTATGGGCCGGAGCTCACGCGCCTGGCCGAGGAGCACGAGGTCAACCTGCTTTTCGAGGCCAGCGTGGGCGGCGGCATCCCGATCATCGGCCCGCTGCGCAAGGACCTACTGGCCAACCACGTCTCTTCGATCCACGCCATCATCAACGGCACCACCAACTACATCCTCACGCGCATGTCCCAGGAAGGCGCAAGCTTTCAGGCGGCCCTCCGTCAGGCGCAGGAGCTTGGCTACGCAGAGGCCAATCCCGCCAACGACGTGGAAGGCGCCGACGCCGCCTACAAGCTGGCGATCCTTTCCTCCCTCGCATTCCACACCCCCGTCACCGGCAGCGACGTCTACAGGGAAGGCATATCGAAGCTCTCGGCGGTGGACTTCCGGTATGCCCGGGAGCTGGGGTACGCCATCAAGCTCCTGGCCATCGCAAGGCAGGAAGACGGCGCGGTGTCTCTTCGCGTGCACCCGTGCTTGCTCCCCGCAGACCAACTCCTGGCAAAGGTGGACGGCGTCTTCAACGCCATCGAGGTGGAGGGCGACCTGGTGGGCAAGGTGGTGTTCCACGGACGGGGCGCCGGGCCTAAGCCCACCGCCAGCGCCGTGCTGGGCGACATCATCGAGGCGGCGCGGAGCTTCGCCGAGGGGCGCAAGCCCGCCAGGAGCGGCAGCGTCAGCCACGCCCTGCGCGTCATGCCCATGGACGACCTGTGCACGCAGTACTACTTCCGCGTCACCGTGGCCGACCGCGCCGGTGTGCTGGCGAAGATCGCCACGGTTCTCGGCGACCTGAGCATCAGCATCGCCTCCGTTATCCAGAAGGCATCGGACGCCGCCAGCCAGACGGCGGAGCTGGTCATCATGACCCACCCAGCCAGAGAGGCGCACGTGCAGCAGGCCATCCGCCACATGCAAGCGCTGGACGTGGTGCGCGAGGTCAGCAGCGTGATCCGGGTGGAAGCGCGGGGGTAAGGACTTACCCCTCCCGCACGTACACCGCCGTGGCCATGAGCACGCCTTCCTCGTTCTCCTCGGCTTCAACCTCTACCACCTGGCCCGGCTGCAGGTCGCTGCAAGGCATTGAGGCGTCATCCGTGCCATTTCGCACGACGAAGCACTCAACGGACTCGTTCATCTGCACATATGCTTCGGCCTCGTTTTCCACAGAGAGCGCCATGCCGTATGTGTCATACTCCCCGCCGAGGATGGCCACCACAGGCGATCCCTCGACCTCTTCCTCTTCCTCGGCCAACTGAATGGCAATCGCAACCGCCTTCAAGGCGCCTTCCTCCGTCTCCTCGGAGGCAACCGAGACGGTAGCGCCGACCTGGAGGAGGTTGCACGGGAAGGAAACCTCATCCATGCCTTTGACTACGAGCGCGCACTCGGCATCCTCGCCCAGCACGAACGTTGTGAGCAGCCCTTTGATGTCAAGCGTCATGCGCTCGCCGGAGAGCATCACGATCACGCCCTTTTCCGGCTTGGCATCCTCTTCAACCACGTCTTCTTCTTCCTCTTCCTCGCCCGTCGCCTCCTGCCCCACGGCAGCGCCTGCTCCATTGTCAAACGCCGTGCTCCCGCCGGCTACCGTCTCCTGACCCGCAGGAACACTCGCTGCACCCTCAGGCGCCGCGCTCCCGCCAGCAACCGTCTCTTGACCCGCAGGAACGCCTGCTGCACCCTCAGGTGACGCGCTCCCGCCGGTAACCGTCTCCTGGTCCTCAGGAGCGTCCGCTGCATCCTCAGGCGCCGCGCTCCCGCCAGCAACCGTCTCTTGACCCGCAGGAACGCCTGCTGCACCCTCAGGTGACGCGCTCCCGCCGGTAACCGTCTCCTGGTCCTCAGGAGCGTCCGCTGCATCCTCAGGCGTGTCTTCGCCGGCATCCGTCTCCTCATCCGCAGGAGCGTCCGCCGCACCCTCGGGCGCCGTGCTCCTGCCTGCGTTCGGTCCCCTCCTGTCCGGTCCGCTCTCGTCCTCAATCACCTCTTCTTCCTCTTCCTCATCAATGGACACCTCGTGCCCTAGAGGAGCGCCGGCTGCGCTACCAATGACCAGGAACAGGCTGGCCACCATGATCCCCGTGGTCACCAACAGAAGCCTGAGTAGCCTTTTCACGCATATCCCTCAAAGTTAGATTCAAGACCTCGTATGAGTCCCATATGTCGCTGGGGGTCTCACTCATAGTGTTGTCCGGTCCAACCCTCAAAAACAGAGATTACGACCTAGACGCCTGAGCTAGAGGTCTTGTAGTGGGGCAGTCCTTTTCTTGCGGCGCGGCCTCTTGCCCGCAGCCCCCTGCCGATGTACAGTGCAGAGGGCAAGGCTTGCCTTCCCAAGGGAAACTCTAGTGAAGGAATGCGCCAGCCGTGGATAGAGCAGAAGATGCTATGCCGGTGAACCGGGGAGTGCTGCAACGGTACCGCAACCTCCTTCCCATCACGGATGCTACGCCGATCATCAGCCTTGGGGAGGGCAGCACGCCGCTGGTGCGCTCCCGGCACATCGGCAAGTTCATCGGCTGCGAGGATCTGTACTTCAAGCTGGAGGGGTGCAACCCCACCGGTTCCTTCAAAGACAGGGGCATGGTGGTGGCCGTGGCCAAGGCCATGGAGGCCAGGAGCAACACCATCGTCTGCGCCTCCACAGGCAACACCAGCGCCTCCGCCGCCGCCTATGGCGCCTACTGCGGCCTGAAGACCGTGGTCCTGGTGCCCAGGGGAGCCATCGCTTCGGGCAAGCTGGCCCAGGCTATCGCCTACGGCGCGAAGATCCTTGTGGTCAACGGCAATTTCGACCGGGCGCTGGAGCTGGTACGGCAGCTTTCCAACTCCCACCCCATTACGCTGGTCAACTCGGTGAACCCGCACCGCCTGCAGGGGCAAAAGACCGCCGCCTTCGAGGTGGTGGATGCCCTGGGCGACGCGCCGGACTACCTCTTCATCCCGGTGGGAAACGCGGGCAACATCTCCGCCTACTGGATGGGCTTCACCCAGTTCTTCCAGATGGAGAGAACTTCCAGGCGTCCGAAGATGATGGGCTTCCAGGCCGAAGGGGCCGCGCCCATCGTCTTGGGGCATCCGGTGGAGAACCCCAAGACCATCGCTTCTGCCATACGCATCGGTAACCCGGCAAGCTGGAAGCTGGCCCTTGCCGCACGGGATGAGTCCGGCGGGCGCATAGACGCCGTCAGCGACGACGAGATCCTGGCCGCTTATGAGCTTATGGCCGGCAAGGAGGGGGTGTTCTGCGAGCCCGCCTCCGCCGCCTCTGTGGCCGGGCTGCTCAAGAGCGCCGCCTGCGGCCTGGACCTGCGGGGCAAGAGCGCGGTATGCGTCATTACGGGCACGGGGCTGAAGGAGCCGGAGCTGGCCGCCCAGCACTCCAGCGCCTTGCCGGTGGAGATTGACGCCACCCTGGGCACGGTCGAACGGGCGCTGGAACTTGCGGCCGTGGGGCGGTAGGCATGGCGACCAATCCTGAGTTGGGGAGATTGGACAAATGGCGATCAGGCAAGCAGAGAAGATTTCGCCTGCAGTGCGGGAGGAGTTCCTTGCCTCTTTCAACAGGAAGGCATTAAAAGTGCTGAAGGGGCGCGGACTGGCCGTGCGGGGTTCCCGCACCTATGACTGGCAGTCCTCAGAGGACAGTACCTGGAGGCAGAAGGTATTGGTGATTGAACTGGCCTGCGACGCAGACACGGCGCTACCGGCCTGGGATCAATTGGGGCAACTTTTCATGGAAAGCATTATGGGAAAGCCGGAACCCTTGCGCGATATGTTGCTGGATAGCGTAACATTTGAAATCGAGTGGGAACACAAAACATGACTTTTGATGCAAGTGATTTCCTGGATCTTGCGGAGCGAATCGTTTTGCAGGAGACTACCGAGGCGGCCTTTCGGACTGCCATCAGCCGCAGCTACTATGCCTGTCATCTACTGGGACGAGAGAGCACAAGGTTGAAAGGGTGGTTTGCGCCGAGGCATAGCGGTGAGGACCACCGCGCACTCCTGCGGGTGCTGCGGGCCCACGTCAGTTGGTCTTCCCAAATGGACCTCCTGTTGAAACTCCGCGAGCATGCCGACTACCACGTTGATGCCAGGCCGACCACCCCCGGCTCTCCTATTTGCCAGCATTGTGCCGCCTGGAATGCTTCTGCTGCCTGGGACGACGCAAGAGAATTGCCCACTTCATCCTGCCCCTCCTGCGTCAAATAACGCCCCAGACGTAGATTGTCGCGTTTTTTGACTGGTCAGCGGGATCTTCACCCATGCACATCGAACACGATACCCCTTCCATAGAAGCAGCCGTTGCTGACATCCTGGCCGCCATTGGCGAGGACGTAGAGCGCCCCGGGCTGCAGCAGACGCCCCGGCGCGTCGCGGAAATGTACCGTGAGCTCTTCTCCGGCATCGGCCAGGACCCAGCCGAGCACCTTGCCGTGGCCTTCGACGAAGGCCACTACGACCTGGTGGTCCTGAAGGACATCCCCTTCTACTCCATGTGCGAGCATCACCTGGTCCCCTTCTTCGGCGCGGCGAGCGTCGCCTACCTCCCCAGCGGGCGCGTCGCCGGCCTGGACAAGATCGTACGCGCACTGGAGGTGCTGGCCAAACGCCCGCAGTTGCAGGAGCGCCTGACCGCCCAGCTTGCCGATGCTCTGTACACGGCCCTTGCCGCCCAGGGCGTGGCAGTCATCATCAAGGCCGAGCACCTGTGCATGAGCATGCGGGGCGTGCGCAAGCCGGGCATACAGGTCGCCACCTCCGCTCTGCGCGGAACCTTTTCCCAGGAGTCCAGCATCCAAAGAGAAATACTGGCCCAGTTGGGAGGCATTGTGTAATGGCCCTGGTCACATCCGAGGAAACCTTCAAGCAACTGTGGGATGAGTGGGAGGCCCTCTTGTCCCGGTGTCCAGGCCAGCGGGTGTTTCAAACGCCGGTCTGGCACCACCTCTGGTGGCGGGAGATGCACGGCGATGCCCAGCTCCAGCTCACCTCTTTTCGGGAAGACGGCGCGCTGGTTGGCCTGGCGCCTCTTATGTCGAAGAACAGATCCCTCTCCTTCCTGGGTGATACGGACCTCTGGGACTACCATGACTTCGTCGTTGCGCCTGGGAAAGACAAGGACTTCTTCCCTGTCCTCTTCAATGTCATAGACCCCCAGCCCTGGAAGGAGTTCACACTTACCTCCGTCCCAGAGACCTCACTTTCCCTGGCATACCTCCCCGATCTCTGCAAAGCCCACGGCTACACCTTCGAGCAGACCTCAGAAGACGTTGCCCCAGGCCTTGCCTTGCCGCCCACGTGGGATGACTACCTTTCCCTTCTCAGCAAAAAGGACCGCCACGAGCTGCGGCGCAAGCTGCGAAGGCTGGAGGGCCAGGCGGACTTCAAGTGGTACGCCGCTCAGAGCACGCCTGCGGATTCAGATGCCTTCAACAAGGACCTGTCGGACTTCTTTGGCCTGATGGCCCTGAGCCGGGCCGAAAAGGCCGAATTTCTCACGCCCGACCGCGAGGCCTTTTTCCGCCGGATGGCCCTGGACACTGCAAAGGCCGGCGTGCTGCGACTCTTCTTCATGGAGGTGGAGGGAAAGCGGGTGGCGGCAGCGATCTGTTTCGACTACGGAAACACCCGGTTCCTCTACAACAGCGGGTACAACCCGGACTACTATCACCTGAGCGTGGGGCTGCTGCTGAACGCCATGAGCCTGCGCCAGGCTATCGAAGAGGGCAAAGGGTACTTCGACTTCCTGCGCGGCAACGAGCCCTACAAGTACGACCTGGGGGCCAAAGACGTCAACCTCTACCGCCTGGTCATCCGCCGCTGAACCCCTTCATATTCCCAGGCATCTAAGCGTTGAGGAGCTTGCGCCAGTGGGCCTGGGATGATGCTCGATGGGGCGGGCAAGCCTGCCCCTCTCCTGCAACGCTATCCTCGAAAAGAGAACCCTTCTGTTGAAACGCATCGCCTTCATAAGCGTCCACGGATGTCCTATGGCGGTCCTTGGCACCAGGAGCGCCGGCGGCATGAACGTGTATATACGCGCCCTGGCGCAAGGCCTCGGACGCCAAGGCTTCGCCGTGGACATCTTCACGCGCTGCCACGGCTCAGACGAACCCCTCGTCAATCCCCTGGACGCCAACACCCGGGTCATCCACATTGATGCAGGCCCGGAAGATGCTCCCAAAGAAGACCTCTTCAACTACTGCCCCGCATTCCTCCAGGGCGTCAACGCCTTTGCCGGAAGCAACGGCCTCCACTACGAGCTGCTGCACAGCCACTACTGGCTCTCCGGCTGGGTGGGCCAAGCGCTTTCCCAGGAGTGGCGCGTCCCTCACGTCGCCACCTTCCACACCCTGGCGGAGATCAAGACCCGCGCCAGGGTCGGCGAGGCGGAGGCCACGTCCCGCAGCGCCACGGAGCGCCAGGTCGTCGGCGCCGTGGACCGCGTGATTGTCTCGACGGGACACGAGCGGCTGGCGCTACAGCAGCTCTACGATGCGCCGGAAGACAAGGTGCGCGTCGTCTTCGGCGGCGTAGACCTGGATCTGTTCCATCCCGGCGACCAGCGCGCCGCCAGGGACCGACTGGGGCTGAACGGCCACCAGACCATCCTGTACGTAGGCCGCCTGGACCCCATCAAAGGCGTGGACGTGCTGATGCACACCCTTTCCCAGATTGAGACCTGCCGCGATGTGCAGCTCCTGGTCGTCGGCGGCAACACGGATGATGCCGAGTCCCGGCGGCTCCGGACTCTCACGGGCCAGCTTGGCCTTGCGGGCAAGGTGGAGTTTCTGGGCAGCCAGCCCCACGAAACGCTGCCGGACTACTACCAGGCCGCCGACGTCTGCGTCGTCCCTTCGTACTATGAGAGCTTCGGCCTGGTGGCGCTGGAAGCCATGGCCTGCGGCACCCCCGTCGTCGCCTCCCGCGTGGCCGGCTTGCAGGCCATCGTCAAGGACAACCGCTCCGGCTACCTGGTGGCCTGGCACTGCCCGGACGCCTACGCCGACCGCCTCGAAGTGCTGCTTTCCAATGACGCGCTCCGCCACAGTATGGGCAAGCAGGCCCGGCAGGCCGCCGTGGACATGAGCTGGGACCGCACCGCCCAGGGCGTGGCGGCGGTGTATGCGGAGTTGGGGGTACGACCGCAGAAGGGGTAGCTCATGGCATCGTCCTCAACGAGAGTGAAGGTTTTGTCTCTCTCCAAATACGTCCAGACAGCTATGGCGTTGGCGGTGTACGAGAAAGATGAGAACGGCGTGGTCGTCGCCACTGTGCCCAACGCCGCCGGCTTCTTTGCGCAAGGTGACACCTACGAAGAGGCGCGCGCCAACCTGGAGGATGCGATTGAAGGAAACGTCCTGCTAGCCCTGCAGCTTGGGTGGGAGATACCCTCCCTTCCTGGCTTCACAGTGGAGGAGCGCGACGTCTCGGCTAACCCCTCTTTCTAGTCGCCCCGTCCATTGACTCCCGCCGTTTTCATGATACCCTTCCCCCCAATCACCTTTTCTACCTGGAGGTTTCCTGTCCATGGCAACAGTTGAAAGACCAGAACGAGCGATGGTCGTCTTTGCCCACCCCGATGACGAGATCGGCTGCGCCGGGACCATCGCATCGTGGACCAAGCAGGGAACGGGGGTCTGCCTGGTCCTGTGCACCAACGGCGACAAAGGCACTGAAGACCTGGAGATGACCCCCGACCGGCTCGCGCAAATCCGCGCCAAAGAACAGCGCGACGCGGCAACCGCCCTTGGCGTCAGCGACCTGGTCATGCTCGGCTACCCCGATGGCGAGCTGGAAGACACGCGGGAGTTCCGGGGCAAGCTGGTGCGAGAGATACGCCGCTTCCGCCCGCAGGTCGTCTTCACCCACGCCCCCGTGGCCGTCACCCGCCACAACCACCACGACCACCGCATCTGCGGCGCGGTCACTCTAGACGCCGTGTACCCGTACGCGCGCGACCCCTGGCACTACGTGGAGCTCACACGCGGCGGGTTTCAACCCCACAAGGTGGCCACCGTGCTGCTGTGGGGCGGCGACAACCCCGACGTCTTTTTCGACATCACCGAGACGCTGCCCACCAAGGTGGAGGCGATGATGCGCCATCACAGCCAGTTCGGACGCCCCAACCGCGACCCGAACCGCCAGCCCGGCGACTTCATGCGTGAGGGCGCCCGCCGCCAGGGGGAACGGGCCGGCCTGCAGTACGCCGAGGCATTCTCCAAGCTGGAGTTCCGCGTGTAGGTTGTCCCCCAGCCTCAAACGCAATCGTAGGGGCAGGTTTGAAACCTGCCCCTACGTCCATACGCAACAACGGTAGGGGCACGACATATCGTGCCTCTACGGCGTCATCGAAGGTGATGCGCCCCTTGCCGGCTATGCCGTCAGCCTCTTGCCTCTTCCCTCACAGGGAAGGGGACAGGGGTTAGGCTTGGCGCGCTACACCGAGCACTCTCCCTCGCCGCGCTCTACGATGTACATGCGGGTGGCGTCCCAGTCCATGTAGAAGGTGGGGGCTTCCTCTTGCGATGGGACGGCGGTGAACTCGGCCAGGGCCTCCCGCAGCATATCCGCGCCTACGCGGTCCACAAAGGCTGAGAAGCGCTCGTTGGGCTTGCGCGTGGTGCGGTAGAGGTCCAATAGAGACGATATGGCCTGTGGGGTTTTGCGGGCCGGAATCTTCACCACAGGCCGCCCCAGGCGCGTGCCTTCTGACGTCACTTCGCCGCCCAGCAAGACCTGGTACGCTGGGTAGAGGCGTCCCTCCTGGTGCAGCGCGCACCCGTACAGGCCGATGTCCCCCAGGTAGTGCTGGCCGCAGGCGTCGGGGCAGCCGCTGACCTTGACGCGCAGCCCGCCCAGCGCGGGGTCCTCCTGGTACGCGGCGTCTTGAAGCATCTCCGTGAGCTGCCGGGCCAGGGCCTTGGAGCTGACGATGCCCAAGCTGCACGCGCTGGCGCCAGGGCAGGAAGTCACGTCGGCGACACCATACGCCCGGACGCCGGTCAGCCCCTGGGCCTGAAGCGTCTGGTACACCTTGGCCAGGCCCGCTTCCGGCACGTTGCGAAGCACCAGGTCTTGCTGCTGAGAGGTGCGCACGTCGGCCCCAAACCCTTCGGCAAGCCCGGCGACGGCGTCCATCTGGTCGGCGGTGATGTCTCCCAGGCGCAGCGGGATGAGCACGGTGGCGGACCCGCTCTGCTTCTGGGCCAGCGTGTTCCACGAGCGCCAGCGCATGTAGGCGGGATCGCCGTGCGCGCCGTTGGCGGACGACGCCTCCCCGGCAGCGGCGTTCAGGGGACCGGCCGCCGGAGCGGGGGTGGAGGCTTGAATGGGTGCGCTTCCCGCGCTGGCGCGTTGGGCCGACTCTGCGTCCACCAGCTTGCGGAACTCCTCGATGCCCAGGCGGTTGAGGACGAACTTCAGGCGGGCCTTCTGCTTGTTGCTCCTGTCTCCCAGCTTGTCGAAGACGCCTATGACGGCATCGGTCGTTGCCAGGAGGTCCTCTTCAGGCAGGAACTCTGTCAGCATCTGCGCCTTGCGAGGGAACACGCCCAGGCCGCCGCCGACAAAGACCTTGAACCCCCTGCGGGTTGACCCGTTTTGCCCCTGGACCTGGGCAATGGCCCCAACATCCTGGATGGCGGAGAAGGAGCAGTCCTGCGCGCAGCCGGAGAAACCCATCTTTATCTTGCGCGGCAGGCTCATGACGCTCTGGTTGCCCAGGTAGTGATCGTCCAGGGCTTTGGCGTAGGGCGTCACGTCGAAGGCCTCTTTGGGACAGACCCCGGCCAGCGGGCAGGCGCCGACGGTGCGCACGGAGTTGCCGCCCGTCTGGAGCGTGGTGATGCTTGCGTCATGGAGCGTCCGGAGGATTTCGGGGATCCTGTCCAGCTTCAGCCAGGGGAGCTGCATGTTCTGGCGTGTGGTCACGTGCCCCGTGCCGTTGCCGTCCTCGCGGGCGATGCGCGCCAGCGTCCTGATCTGGTTTGGCGTCAGCCCGCCGAAGGGGATGCGCACCCGCACCATGTACTCCTCGGGCTGGCGCTGGCCGTACGCGCCAAGGATCGTCCGGCTTGGGCGGAACTCGTCGTTGGTGATCTCGCCCCGGCGCATGCGCAGCAACCGGCTCTCCATGTTGCGGATGGCCACGGTCACGTTTTCGCCGCTGGCGGCGCTGCTCTGGGGCTGGCGTTGTTGCTGCATGGGGCGCTCCTCTGAATCGTTGGCAAATTAAGGTCTCTTTATAACCCACGCCCCCGCGAAAGGCAAGACCCCCTGCCGGCGCCCCACATCCTTTGCCCTACGGCAAGCGCGAAAGGAGCGGTTGACATGCTTCCGAGGAATGATAATTACTTAGAACAATCATCAGATTGGGGAAGAATCGTGGCTACAAAGACGTCGCTCCGTGCGGCAAACGAGGTGGATCGCAACAGCCCTTCTCCATCGCTCCAACGAGGCGGCGGAGGACTTTTCTCGCGAAGATATCATGGAGAAGGTCCTGTCAGAGTTTGGAAAGTCCCACGACACTAGCACCGTGTCTACCCACATCGGCACGCATTGTGTTGCCAACACGAAACCCAACCCGCTGTCACAGGACCACAGGATGCTCTTCAGGACGGGGCGCGGTCGTTTTCGCCTCTACAGGCCTGAGGACCCTTTTGACCCCCGAAGGGCCGATGGAGCGGTCCTGCCACAAGCAAAGGACCTTCCCGCGAAGCACCGCCATCTCCTGGATTGGTATCGAGACGAGTACGTCCATTGGGGAAAGGTGTTCACAGCCGATGCCCTCCTCCTCAAAGTCAAGCCCGGCAACAGCGGCCTTGCCGATGTCAGCGTGAACCACGACAAGTACCTGGCCCAGGCGGTCTGGGAGGAGTCGCATGCAGTATCTCCCAACCAGGCCCACTGAACGGGCAGTCATGCTGGACACCTCAGCAGTGTACGCTCTGTGGGATGAGGCGGACCAGTGGCACGCGCGGGCGGCATCGGGCTTCCATCAGCTCCCCTCCGAGCAGTGGCGACTCTACATCACGAACCTGACGGTGGCCGAAAACCACGGCCTGCTCCTTTCGCGATTTGGATACGGCAAAGCCAGCCTGTGGTTGGATGCTCTCCGGCCATTGCGCGTGATCTACCAAACGCAGGAGGACCACGAGGCCATCCGCAGCTTGCTTTCGGAACATGAGGCCAGCCGGTTGTCCTACGTGGATGCGTTCTCTTGCGTCGCCATGCAGAAGCAGAAACTGCGCTTGGTCTTCACGTTCGACAGGGATTTCCAGGACTACGGCCTGGAGGTGTTCCCAGGACCGCTGCGCTGACTTCTGGCGCTTGGCCCTTTCAGGGGGTTTACGGCGCCCATCTCTGCGGTTGAACGATTCAGCCTGGCCACTCGGACGCACGGGTTGGCGAACCGCCGATACACGAAGAGACGCCCATTGGGGGGCGTCTCTTCTCTTCTTGCAGTGCAGCCTTCGCCCGCCCATGCCCTCTACGCCGTGACCGCCTCCTTGGCCGTCGGCGCGCCCGCCCAACCCGCGGGCTGGTACGGGCACGTGGGGTCCGCCGCAAGGTAGTCGCCCGTCATGCCGTAGGCGCGGGCGCGGCAGCCCCCGCACGAGGCGTTGTACGGGCACGCCCCGCACTTGCCCTTGAGCTGCCCCTTGTCCCGCAGGGCCTGAAAGAGGGGGTGCGTCTGATAGGTCTCCACCAGCTTGCCGGCGCGGACGTTGCCGCAGTTGATGGGCAGGAAGCCGCTGGGGAAGACCTCGCCGATGTGTGAAATGAAGCAGATGCCGTTGCCGTCGTTGGTGGAAGGCACGGTGTCCACCGGATCGCCCCGGCGTTTGGCCTCCTGCAGGGACACGCGGCGGAAGGGCTGTCCCAGGGTGGTCTTCACGCGGTAGGACACGCGCTTGCTCAGGTCGTACAGCCAGTGAAAGACCTCTTCATGCTCCTCGGGCGACAGCACCTCGTTGGCGATGGCGCGCCCTGTGGGCACCAGGAAGAAGACGTCCCACTGGATGGCCCCCGATGCTCCAACGATTTCGGCGAGCTGCTGGAGCTGAGCAACGTTCCAGCGGCTGACGGTGGTGTTGAGTTGGACGGTCAGGCCGGATTCGCGGGCGCTCTGCACGGCTGTCAGGGTGCGGTCGAAGGAGCCGGGGACGCCCCGGAAGCCGTCGTGCACCTCCGGTGTCGCGCCGTCCAGGCTGAAGGAGATGTGCCGCACGCCGGCCTCGTATGCCCGCGCCAGGTTCTTTGGCGTGACCAGGGCGGTGACGCTGGGCGATAGCGACGTGCGCAGCCCTTTGGAGACGGCGTACGCCGCCACGTCAAAGAGGTCGCGCCGCATGAGGGGGTCGCCGCCCGAGATGACCAGGATGGGGCCGGGCTGGAAGCCGCAGAGCTGGTCCACCACGGCATGGGCTTCCGCCGTGGTCAGCTCCAGGGGATGGCGCTTGTGCTGGGCAATAGCGCGGCAGTGGCGGCAGGCCAGCGCGCACGCCTTGGTGATCTCCCAGAACACCACTACGGGGCCCTGGTTGTAGTCCAGGGAGACCTGAAAACCCGCGCCATGCCTCTCATGGGGGCTACTCATTCAGCGCCTCCCCAACAGTTGCCAGCTCTGCATCTGTGAGGTAGCAGGCCGGATCGGGGGCCCAGGGGTTGCCCGTGCCCGTCTCCGCCCGTATGCGCAGGTTGCCGTTGCACAGGCGCAGGCACGGGCAGGAGGCGCAGCGCCCTTCCAGCGGACGCGGGTTGGCCTTCAGGCCGGCCATGATGGGGTTGGAGGTATCCTCCCAGATAGCGCCGAAGGAGCGGTCCTTCACGTTGCCGAAGGAGCGATGGTGCGAGAACTGGTCGGCGTGCACGTCGCCCTTGGGGCCGACGGCGCTGATGCCCACGCCGGAGGAGTTGCCGCCGTTGCGCCGCAGAGCGGGGCCCACTGTTTTCCATAGCTCTGGCCTGTCGCGGAGCACCCGGAGGGCCAGGTACGCGGCGTCGGTGTGGTTGTCCACGGTCAGCACCTCGGTATCCATGCCCAGCTTGTGCAGGCGCTCCGTGCGCTCCATGCACACGTCAATGGCGTCGCGCGTCTGCTGGTGGGTCAGGTCCGCCCGGTCCTTGATGCGCGCGCCGCGTCCTGCATAGGCTAGGTGATAGACGCACACGCGGGGAATGCGCTCCCGCTCGACAATATCGAAGATCTCGCCAAGAGTAGGGACGTTGTAGTTGGTGAGCGTGAACCGCAGGCTCACACGGAAACCTTCTGCAAGGGAGTTGCGAATGCCCGTGATAGCCTCGTCGAATGCGCCCTTCGATCCCCGGAACTTGTCATTGACAGCCCTGGTGCCGTCAATAGAGATACCCACGTAGGACAGTCCGGCCTTGCGCAGCTCTTGCGCTACGCGGGACGTGATGAGCGTGCCGTTGGTGGAGAGCCCAACGCGCAGCCCGCGAGAGGCGGCCCCCTGGATGAGGAGGAGGATGTCCGGCCGGCTCAGGGGCTCGCCGCCGGAGATCAGCAGCATGGGCGTGCCGTACTCAGCCACCTGGTCCAGCAGGGTAAAGCCCGTCTGTGTGTCCAGCTCCCCCGGGTCCGGCTTATCCATGGCTGCGATGTAGCAGTGCACGCAGTGGAGATTGCACTTGCGGGTGGAGTTCCACACGACCACGGGACGCCCATGCAGGCCCATGCCCGCGCCCGTGCTGCCCGCTCGGGCGGCATCGCCGTAGCGTATGTGGTCTCCCGGCGTGGAGACTCCGCACCATAGACGTGTAAGGTTCAGCATCGTTCCTCCTTAGAAGGCCATCTCAAGACGGCCATTTACGCCCCTGAGCCCTCGCCTCCATACACCCCTTCGCTTCGCTCAGGGCCCTTGCTATTCGCGTGAGGAGTGGCGGTCAGCCTGGGCGCACCGCCACTCCTCACGCTTAGTTCTCATTGTATTCCTCTTGGAAAGCCGCCGCACGTGATACACGCTGACGGGGCAGTGCTGGAAAAAGAATGGCGTGAGCGCGTATCCCTTGTCATGATGAGAATGGATCCCTTAGGCTCTGCTGTTGCTGACTGTGCAGCTCTTCGGGGCCCCAGAAGGTCTTGATGTAGGAGATTACCGACTTGATTTGCTCAGCGCTGAGGCTTGACCCATAGGCCGGCATCCGGCTCACGAAGCCCGGCTGCTCAAAGATCTGGCCGCCTTGCTGGACAGTCGCAAACAGCGTGCCGTCGCCGTGGTGCCAGGTATGCCCCTCGTTGTTGTGGGGCGGCGGTGGATAGGAGCCATCCGCGTTTTGCCGCTGCCAGCCGGTCTGGCCTTCACCCTTTGGGCCGTGGCAACCGGCGCACACGGTATCATAAATCGCCTTGCCCTGCACACCGGCATCGGAGGACCTGGACCGGGACGCAGGCTCTCCGTTGGCTCCAGCCCCCATGTAGTACAGGAGCGCCAGGAGGGGGACCGCCGCCAGCGCCGCGACGCCAAGCCACGACCCCCAGCTCATTTCCTTGATCCAAGCCATACCCCGCCCCTTTGGAAGCGCCCAGGGCTCAGCGCAGGCCGGCAGTGACACGCTGCTTGCGCTACACTAC
>JACQUI010000022.1 GCA_016210395.1 Chloroflexota bacterium
TTCCTCCTCATGTGCCTGGGCGGGTACGGCGTTGTCAGCGTGGCCAGCCACCTCATCGGCAAGCAGATCAAGGGCATGATGAACATGGTGCTGGACGGCAGCGTCACGGGGGCAGCGGCGGAGCACCGGCGCATGATGCCCATGTTCAAGGGCCTCTTCGTCGTGGCCAACCCCATCCCTGTGAAGTACTGCGTCAACCTGGCCGGCTTCAACGTGGGCGCTCCCCGCTTGCCGCTGAACGAACCGGACGAGAAGACGGCCGCCTTTCTGAAGGACCTGATGAGTAAGTACGAGGTGGATCTGCCGGTGGACGGACGCATGAAGTAGCCGCGGTCCTTCGCGCGGTTGAGGCCTGCAATGCTCTGTCATATTTGCCACAACGCATCCATAGGGCTGTGCCAGATGTGCTGGAAGGCCTACTGCCGCCAGCATGGCGACGAGTTGTGCTCGGCCTGCAAGGAGAGGATCGCGGCGAGGTCTGCTCCAAGAAGGGGCGACGTCGGAGTGCACATGCTGGGGCATGAGACTGGGGAGCACCGCCCGATCCCTGTTGGCCCGCAGCAGACCTTCTCTCCCAGTCTGGATGGCCTCGTGAAGGTGCTCGGTGTAGGCCAGAGAGCGAATGTTGGCGGCACCACTATCGTTCTCCTGTCTCTGGAGTTGTACGCGTACGGGTTCGTGCTGAACTACTTGGTTGGCTCGACAACGAGTGACACAACCGATACGGCGTCGGGCCGGTTTCCGCGCTTTCCACAATTTCAGGACGTGGTCACGGATGACCTGGGGAATAGATACGCTGGGAGTCATGGATCGGGCGGCGGCTCAGCAGGATACTGGCGGTCGCAGCGAGGGTATTCGCCGGCTCCCGCCACCGGAGCCAAGAGTTTGCGAATCATGATCGACACGGTCCAATGGATGGCGGGGCCTGGTCCTGCCGGAGCCTCTTCGGTAGAGAAGGGTCCCTGGGGTTTCACCATAGACCTTGATTTCTGAAGGCCTCCTCCAGGCTAGCCAACCTACAAACGTTTTGACGCAAGAGTGAGCAGAGGCGCACGCGCAAGGTGTGCCCCTGCTCTTGTTTTCGCGGGCCCAGAGTTGCGTGCTCCCTTTGGGGGCTTCCACCTGGCGGCTGTGGATTAGGTATACTGGCAGAGTGGGTGTGTAGAATGCGCATTGCTGGCGACCTCCTTTGTACGCGAGTTGCTAACTAACCATGGCCTTACTCTCTGCCACAGGTCTCACGCTGTTCTACGGCAACAACCAGGTCTTCTCCGGCATTGACCTGGAAGTTGTCGAACAGGCGCGCATTGGCATTGTAGGCGCCAACGGCAGCGGCAAGACCTCGTTGCTGCGCATCCTCGTGGGTGAACAGGAGGCCGACGGCGGAACGGTCCACTATGCTCGGGGCGCTCGCATCGGCTATGTGCCGCAAACGCTCGCCCCAACTTCTGACGGCACCCTCCACGACGAAGTGATGACCGCGTATGACGGCCTGCGCCGGCTGGAGGAGGAGATGGCGGGCTGCACGCTTGCCATGCAAGACGACGACCCGGTAGTCCGGCGGCAGGCGGAGGCCCGGTACGCTGCCCTGGCTCAACAGTTTGAGGCCCGGGGCGGCTACACGTTTCAGAGCACTTTGGATAGGGTTGTCGCCGGTCTGGGGTTATCCCGTGAGGCGTTGCGGACGCCCGTAGCTTCGGCCAGCGGCGGCGAACGCACCAGGGCCGCGCTTGCCAAGGCGCTCCTCATTGACCCTGACCTTCTGGTGCTGGACGAGCCGACCAACCACCTGGACCTGGCGGGCATCACCTGGCTGGAGCGGTTTCTGGTCAGGTCCAAACACGCCTTCGTTGTGGTATCCCATGACCGGTACTTCCTGGACGCCGTGGTAGACCAGATCTGGGACATGGAGGACGGCAAGCTCCAAACGTTTCCCGGCAACTACTCCAAGTACAAGGTCCTCAAGGCAGAGCGAGTTATCCAGCAGCAACAGCAGTTCGAGCGGCAGCAGGAGCACATCGCCAAAGAGGAAGAGTTTATCCGCAGGTACGGCGCAGGCCAGAGGTCCCAGGAGGCCCAGGGACGGGCAAAACGCCTTGCGCGATTGGAGCGGCTGGAGGCTCCCAAAAGGGAGGAGCAGGCAACCCTCGCCACGGTGACCGCCGCACGGGCCGCCCAGGTGGTGATACGCACCAGGGACCTGAAGGCCGGCTTTACCAACGGCGGCGAGCGCATTCCTCTCCTCTCTGTCCCCGACATGAACGTCAACCGGGGGACGCGGGCCGCCATCCTCGGCAGCAACGGCGCAGGGAAAACGACCTTCATCAGGACCCTCCTGGGACTGATCCCCCCTGTGGAGGGATCGGCGGCCCTGGGGGGCAACGTCTGCGCAGGGTACTACCAGCAAGGGCTGGGAGACATCCCAGGGGACGCTTCGGTCCTGGAGGCCCTCCTGGAAGTCGCGGACATGTCTCCCGCAGAGGGCAGAGCATATCTCGCCCGGTTCCTCTTCCGGAGACAGGAAGCATTTCAGGAGGTGAGCACCCTGAGCGGCGGGCAACGGAGCAGGCTTGCCCTAGCGAGGCTCCTCGTCACTCGTCCCAACGTGCTGGTGCTGGATGAGCCGACAAACCACCTGGACATCCCCAGCAGGGAGGCCCTGGAGCAGGTGCTTTCGGGGTACGACGGCACGCTGATCTTCGTGTCTCATGACCGGCAGCTTATCGCCTCGCTCGCTCAACAACTGTGGATTGTGGGCGACGGAACGGTCACGGTCTTTACAGCAGGCTACCGGGAGTGGGTCGAAGAGCAGGAGCGGAAGGCCGCGCCTCCACCGCCGCCCGTTGCGCCCAGGCGGCCTCCGCCTCCGAAACCTTCGAAGCGGCCTTCCCCGTCGGTGGCGGTACAAGAAGATCCCGAGCAAATCATCGCCGCGCTGGAGGCGCGCTTGGCGGAGGTAGAATCGCAGTTGCAGGCTGCTGCAGAGGGGCAGGATATCGCCGAGGTGACACGGCTGGCGCAAGAGCACTCACAGACGCAGGCGCGGCTGGATGAGGCGTGGGCGAAGTGGACAGGGTAGGGGCGTCGCTATTGCCGGCAAGGGCTTCCCCCGCTAGCCGCTATGACGTGGTCATCGTCGGCGCCGGCGCGGCGGGCCTCATGTGCGCCATTGAGGCTGGAAAGCGGGGCCGCCGGGTCATGGTTCTCGACCATGCCGACAAGGCGGGCAAGAAGATACTCATCTCCGGCGGCGGACGCTGCAACTTCACCAACCTGGGCGCTGAGCCGGACTGCTATCAGTCTCAGAACAAGGCCTTCTGCTACTCAGCCCTGAGCCGGTACACCCCGTCGGACTTCGTTGCACTGGTGGAGAATCATCACATCGCCTACCATGAAAAAAAGCTGGGCCAGCTCTTTTGCGATGGCGCCTCCAGCCAGATCGTCGCGATGCTCTTGCGAGAGGTCACCGCAGCAAAGACGGTGGTCCGCTTGCAATGCACAGTCGCCACTATCCGGCGCTCTGACGGCTTCCTGCTAGAGACTACACTGGGCGATGTCGCCGCCGACTCCCTAGTAATGGCCACCGGTGGGCTGTCCATCCCGAAGATGGGGGCCACCGGGCTCGCTCATGCCGTGGCCAGGCAGTTCGGTCTGAAGGTTACGGCGACTCGTCCAGCCCTGGTGCCCTTCACGTTTCAGGGCAAAACCCTGGAGCTCTGCCAACGCCTGGCCGGGGTCTCCATCCCGTGCACCGCAAGCTGTAACGGGGCTGGCTTCACAGAGAACCTGCTTCTTACCCACAGAGGCGTCAGCGGCCCCGCCATGCTGCAATGCTCCTCCTACTGGCGGGAACGGCAGCATGTGCAAGTGGACTTGCTGCCCGGCTTGGACTTGCTTGCCCACCTCAAGAAAGAGCAAGCGGCCAGGCCAAAGGCGAACCTTTCCAGTGTCCTCTCGGCCCTCCTTCCGAGGAGATTCGTTGAGGTCATGTGCGAGACCTCCTTGCCCAACAAGCCAATGGCCCAGCTTTCCCTTGCGGAGCTATGCGCCGTAACAAAGGCCATCAAGGAGTGGACCCTCCTGCCGGCCGGCACAGAAGGGTATCGCACGGCGGAGGTCACCCTGGGCGGCGTGGACACCACCGGCCTTTCGTCCAAAACAATGGAGGCTTTGCACGTGCCCGGCCTCTTCTTCATTGGCGAGGCTGTGGACGTCACCGGGCCGCTGGGCGGCTACAACTTCCAGTGGGCCTGGGCCTCCGGCTATTGCGCCGGACAGTATGTGTAAAGGAGTCCCTTTTCCTCCTGGCGGGCGCGAGAGGGTTGCGTTAGACTAAAGCGAAAGGCTGGGAGGTCCGCATGGCAAACGAGAAGCTGGACATCACCATCGAGTACTGCCACAACTGAGGGGAGGGACTGCGGGCCGCTTGGATAGCGGGCGAACTCCTCACCCATCATGGTGACTACATCAGTAGCTGCAAGCTGGTGCCGTCCGGCCACGGCAAGTTCCACATCTACTTTGGCGACGAGCTGGTTCTGGAGCACTCCCACAACCCGCACCACTGGCCCGAGGCCCACGAGGTGGTGGCCAAGCTGCGGGAGTGGAAAGACTCCCTGGCCGCGCGGTAGCGTGGCCCCACGCATGGCTGCTCCCGTTGTCATCGTAGACTATGACCCTGCCTGGCCCGGCCAAGGGATCTGTCATTCTTGAGCGAAGTGGTCGATCTGCCTTGGCCTTCCAAGACGTTCCGGTTCGCGAATCCCGATTCATCGGGACTCATGCCCAATGCCTGCTGGAGGGCCGAGGCATCGGCCCGTCGCCTGCTCAGGCCAAATCACCAGAGCTTCTGATGCCGTCTGCCCCTGTTATCGTCGTAGACTATGACCCCGCGTGGCCGGCGCAGTTCGCCGAGCTACGCCGCGTCATCGCCGCCGCCCTTGGCGACCTGGCTCTGGCTATCGAGCACGTGGGCAGCACTGCGATCCCCGGCCTCGCCGCCAAACCCATCATTGACCTGGACGTGGTCATAGCCTCTTCCGAATGCCTGCCGGAAGTGGTGGCGCGGCTGGCTGCCCTGGGGTATGCCCACGAAGGCGACCTGGACGTCCCCGGTCGCGAAGCCTTCGCCCGGCAGGACGATCGCACCCCCTGGGACGGCACGGGCCGCGCCTGGCCGGAGCACCACCTGTACGTCTGCCCTCAGGACAGCGCCGAGCTTGCCCGCCACCTGGCCTTCCGCGACCACCTGCGCGCCTACCCTGATGCCGCTGCCGCCTACGCCGCCCTCAAACGGCGGCTCGCCCTGCGCTTCCGCAATGACCGCGAGGCGTACACCCTGGGCAAGTCGGCGTTTGTGGAGGGTGTGCTGAAGGGGGCTATGGCGGGCTGAGGGTTTGGAAACGCCGGCAGGGTAGGCGAAGCGAGTTGTCATTCTGGAGCGAGGTGGTCAAGTGGCCTTCGGACTCAACTGCGCTCCGGCTCGCGAAGAATCTCCCACGACGACCGCCTACCGCAGGGCCACGGCAGCGGCCCGTCGTTCGCTGCGGGCCAAACCTCGTGTTCCGCCTGTCAGGGATCGTGCCTCCCCGCCGCCCTGAAACACCCTTCCAGGTGGTCGTTCACCATGCCGGTGGCTTGCATGAGGGCGTAGCAGATCGTAGAGCCAACGAACGTGAACCCCCGCCGCCGCAGCTCCGCGGACATGGCGTCGGACTCCGGCGACGTAGCGGGGACTTCCTTCCAGGAGCGGTAGGCGGCGCGACGTAGGGTCTGATAGCTGGTGAACTGCCACAGGAAGCGGTCCAGGCTGCCGGACTCCCGCTGCACCTCCAGCACGCGCCGGGCGTTGTTGATGGCGGACTCGATCTTCTGGCGGTTGCGCACGATGGCGGCGTCGGCCAGGAGGCGCTGGCGGTCCGCCTCGCCGTAGGCGGCGACGACGGCTGGATCGAAGCCCTGGAATGCGCGGCGGTAGCCTTCACGCTTGTGGAGGATTGTGCGCCAGCTCAGGCCGGCCTGCGCGCCGTCAAGCACGATAGCTTCAAACAGCTTGATGTCGTCATGGAGCGGGACGCCCCATTCTTCATCGTGGTAGCGCAGCATGAGGGGATCGAAGGTATCCCAGGCGCAGCGCTGGAGATTGTCGCTGGTCATGCGACGCTGGGGCCCGACGCGCCGGGTTTGCGGCGGGAACGCAAGGTGACGCGCACGGCCCAGATGAACACCCGGATGGCAACGAGGAAGAGGAACGCAATGATGGCTCCTGGGGAGAATAGTCCGACCCCCAGCAAGGGAAGGGACACGCCTATCAGAGCGGCGAAGCCGAAAAGGATGAGGACTTCTCTAGCGATACGCGCTTCCATGCTTCCGTTCCCGTACGGGCGTTTCAGAGGAGTCGGAGCCTCCGAAGGTCCGCTTCAGTCCACTGCGCCTGTTCAGAATAATCCGGCGAAGGGTTGCTATTGGGAACGTGTCTCCAGTCCGGTGAAACGAGAGCGTCACCCTTCTGCCGTCGGGATGATGGTACTGCTGATGGCTCCCAGACCGTCTCTCCATCTCGAATCCGTCCCTGCGCAAAGCGTTTGCCAATTCGCCAGCGTTGACTGAGCGAAGCCGGGAGAAATCTATCTCCCTCATAGAGTCACGGTTACCCTCGGCTCAGAGTAGACCTGAATATCCGGCGAGTCTTCTGGGACGGCCTCCCCATGCTGCCTCAAACTTTCCAGGGTCATCTGGAGCACTTCCTGGATATTCCTCAACGCTTCCTCAGGGGTATCGCCCCAAGTTGAAGCGCCTTGCCTGACAAGCGAAGGGCAATATGCCGCCCACTTGTCCTCATCCGGCTCAACGACCAGACGAAACACGTACGTCTTCATTGCGCCTCACCGCACTTCTTCCACAAGCCTCAGCACGTTGACCATCTCTATGGCGGCCAGGGCGGCATCGTGGCCTTTGTTGCCTTCTTTGCCCCCGGCCCGTTCCAACGCCTGCTCGTCGTTCTCGGTGGTCAGGACGCCGAAGATGACGGGCACCTCCGACTCCCGCGCCACGCCGGCGATGCCCCGCGCG
The DNA here is from genome assembly GCA_016210395.1 of Chloroflexota bacterium. Taxonomy (GTDB): domain Bacteria; phylum Chloroflexota; class Dehalococcoidia; order Lucifugimonadales; family JACPCL1; genus JACPCL1. Next base: position 7,069 of record JACQUI010000022.1, read on the forward strand.
GCCTCGCCCGCGACGTAGTAGTAGTGGTCGGTCTCATGCTTGACGACAGCCCCCAGGCAGATGATCGCGTCGAAGTCGCCGCGCTGGGCCAGCCGCTCCGCCACGCTGGGCAACTCAAAGGAGCCCGGCACCCACACCACGACGATGTCTTCGTGGGCGACGCTGTGGGCCTTGAGGCCCTCCAGCGCGCCTTGCAGCAGCTTGGAGGTGATGTGTTCGTTGAAGCGGGCGACGACTATGCCGACGCGCATGCCCTCGCCCTGAAGGTGGCCTTTGATGATTTGGGTCATGCTACCGGTCGCCCCCTACAGGGGCGTCGGTATTTTCCGGCAGGATGTGCCCCAGCTTGGTGCGCTTGGTCTCCAGGTAGCGGCGGTTCTCACCGTTAGGTGGAATGACGATGGGCACGCGCTCCACCAGGTGCAGGCCATAGCTCTCCAGGCCCACCACTTTGCGGGGATTGTTGGTGAGCAGGCGGATATTCTTTACGCCCAGGTCCACCAGGATCTGCGCGCCGATGCCGTACCAGCGCAGGTCCGGAGGGAAGCCCAGGTGCTCGTTGGCCTGGACGGAGTCCATGCCTGCGTCCTGGAGCTGGTATGCGCGCAGCTTGTTGTGCAGGCCAATGCCCCGGCCCTCCTGCCGCATGTACAGAAAGACGCCGCGTTCCGCATCGGCGATGAGGTGCAACGATTTGTCAATCTGCTCGCCGCAGTCGCACCGCAGGCTGCCGAAGGTGTCGCCGGTGAGGCACTGGCTGTGCACGCGCACCAGGACAGGCTCCGCCGTGTTGACGCTGCCTTTCACCAGGGCTACATGCTCGTCCGTGTCTATGAGGCTCTTGTAGGCGTAGGCGGTAAACAGGCCATACCGGGTAGGCAGGCGGGTCTCGGCTACGCGCGTCACCAGTCGTTCGTGTTGCCTTCGGTACGCCATGATCTGCGCCACGCTCACGATCTTGATGCCGTGCTCCTGGGCCAGCGCCTCCAGGTCCGGCATGCGGGCCATGGCGCCGTCGGCCTTCATGACCTCGCAGATGACGGCGGCGGGGTACAGGCCGGCCAGCTTGCACAGGTCAACACTGCCTTCGGTCTGGCCCGCCCGCACCAGCACGCCCCCCTCGGCGTAGCGCAAGGGGAACAGGTGCCCGGGGCGCGCCAGGTCCTCGGGCCGCGTGCGGGGATCGAGCATGGCGTGCACCGTTGCAGCGCGGTCCGCCGCCGAAATGCCCGTGGTGGTCCCGTTGATGGCGTCCACGGAGACGGTGAATGCAGTGCCGAGGCGGGCAGTGTTGGATGGCACCATCGGCGGGACCTTCAGCTCGTCGAGCCGCTGGCCTACGATGGGCATGCAGACGAGCCCGCGGCCATACGTCGCCATGAACGATATGGCCTCGGGAGTGACCCACTCGGCGGCCATGGCCAGGTCGCCTTCATTCTCCCTGTCTTCATCATCTACGATGATGAGGAAACGTCCCTTGCGGAAATCCTCAACTGCTTCTTCTACTGTACAAAGAGCCATACGACCCTCTCTTTGCACTCCCGCCCCGACGGCCAAGCGAGGGTGCGATGTGACCCGAAAGGGCGGGATTCAACCCGCCCCTACAATCGTGGTGAGCTGCGGCGAGCCTTTCTGCTGCAAGGCCTACTCGCTGTCGCCCTTCATTAGGCGCTCAACGTACCGAGCGACGATATCCGTCTCCAGGTTGACGCTATCGCCAATCTTGCGGTTGCCCAGCACTGTGTGCTCGCGGGTGTATGGTATCACAGATACGGTGAAGGAGGAAGAATTGCAGTCCACGACGGTCAGGCTGATGCCGTCCACGGCGATGAACCCTTTTGCAACGACGTACCGCATGATCTGGGGCGGCGCATTGAAGCGCATGATGACCGCCTCACGGTCGGGCGTCAAGGCCGCGACCGTTCCGGTCGCCTCAATGTGGCCCTGCACCATATGACCGCCCAGACGGTCGCTCAGGGCCAGGGCGCGCTCCAAGTCAACGGGGTCGCCCGGTCTCAGCCCGCCAAGGTTGGTGCGGCGCAGCGTCTCCGGCGTGACGTCTATCGAGATGGCGTCGCCCTGCTTCTGCACCACGGTGAGGCACGCGCCGTTCACAGCGATGCTGTCGCCGGTCTTCGTGCCGTCCAGCGTGTTCTTGGCCCGTATGACCAGACGAGTAGGAGACGCTTCGACGACTCGCCCTAGCTCTTCCACGATGCCGGTGAACATGGTTGCCTTTCTTCTCTTGCGGCCCTTTGCGTTGTAGGGGCGCGGTCTTCGCGCCCGTTCCCCATTCGCCAACGCATTGGGTCTGCAGGCCAGGGGACGCGGGCAGGATGACCCTGCCCCTACGGCCGCGTATGTGTCGTAGGGCGCAAGCCTTACGCCCTTACGGGACAGGCCTCCCCGGTGATTCTAGCCGTATTGTGTGCGCTCCAGGCTATCATCGTCAATGCCGAAGTGGTGGGCCACCTCGTGAACGACCGTCGTGCGCACCTGCTGCACAATCTCGGCGCGCGTGGCGCAGATCGCCTCGATGGGCCGGCGGAAGATGGTGATCTTGTCCGGCAAGGCCATGTCGTAGTGGCCGCGCTGGGTCAGAGGAATGCCCTGGTACAGGCCCAGAAGCCCGTAGCGGTCCGGGATGGCCGAACCCTCCAGGTCGTCCGGGCTGGGCCACTCGCGCACCACAACGTCAACGTTGTCTATGCGCTCGCGGATCGAAGCGGGAAGCCCTTCCACCGCCTCCAGCACCAGGCGCTCAAACTCACGGCGGGAGATATGCACTGCCACCTACTCCCTCCTGTTGGCGTAGCCGCTGATGAGGACGTCCAGCCCCACCTTGCGGACCTCCACGCCTGTGAGCCGCAGCGCCTGGGCTATCGTCTCTGCGCCCTTGCCGCCCACTGCAGGCGTCGCACCCGTTCCGCCGATGACCACCGGCGCGATGAACGCGGCCACCTTGTCCACCAGGCCGCCATCGAACAGCGAGCCCAGGAGCGCGCCGCCTCCTTCGGCCAGCACGCTGGTGACCTGCCGCTCTCCCAGGAGGGTGAGGAGCCTGCGCAGGTCCACGCGTCCATCCTCACCGCACGCCTCCACCAGCTCTGCCCCCGCCGTCTGAAGGGCGCGCAGCCGCTCCTGCGGGGCGCGGGCGTGCGCCACCAGCGCCGCGCCCGGCTCGCGTAGGAGGCGCGCCGAAGGAAGGGTGCGGCCTTGGCTATCCACCACAACACGCAATGGTTGACGCGGCAAGGGCGCGTCCTGAGCGTCACGTGCGGTAAGCTGTGGGTCGTCGGTCAGGACGGTGCCGACGCCCACCATCACTACGTCCGACATTGCCCGCAGGCGGTGCGCTTCGCGGCGGGCCGCCTCGCCCGTGATCCAGCGGGAGTCACCGCCGCGCGCCGCTATCTTGCCGTCCAGGCTGGCGGCGAACTTGGCCGTCACGAAGGGCAGGCGGGTGGTGATGAACTTGCAGTACGCTTCTGTGAGCTTGCGGCTTGCCTTAGCGCCCTCGCCTTCCGTGACGCGGACACCGGCAGCCTCAAGCTGCCGGCCGCCGTTGCCGTTGACGAGCGGGTTGGGGTCAACGAAGGAAAAGCGGACTTCGCGCACGCCTGCTTCGATGATAGCGGCCACGCAGGGAGGGGTGCGGCCGTGGTGGCTGCACGGCTCCAGCGTGACGTACAGGGTGGCGCCACGGGCATGCGCGCCTGCCTGGCGCAGGGCAACAACCTCGGCATGCGCCTGGCCCGGCGGCTGCGTGTATCCTTCGCCAACAATCCGGCCGTCTTTGACCACCACCGCGCCGACGGCGGGATTGGGGCTGGTGCTGCCCAGTGCTTGGGCGGCAAGCTCCAGGGCGCGGGCCATGAAGTCAACCGGCATCAGTTCTCGCCCCCTTCGCTCTGCTCAGGGTCTGAAGATTCCAAACGTAGCTGTCGTTCTGAGAGCCTGTGAACCAATGAGCCTCTGTTTTGTGGTGTGGCAAACGCCACTGTCATTCTGAGCCATGACGGTAGTCAGGCGAAGAA
>JACQUI010000325.1 GCA_016210395.1 Chloroflexota bacterium
GCCGCCAGCAGCCGACGCTGCCGTTCATTCAAATGCGGCGCGAGCGCTTCGTACACCTCGGCGCACATGGCTCCTGCATCCATCCGAGAAGCATATTCTCACAAAGGCTGTTTGTCAATGTTATTTCGCGGAGCCTCCTTAGCGAGCGCCCTAATTCTCCTATTCAAGGAGTTCCGTAATGCCACCAATTCAGCTAACCAAGGCTCAAGTGCTAAGGTGCGGGCGATATGCGCCCGCACTCATGTCATTGCCGCCCGATGAAGCGCCGTTAGTCCACGCGATGTCAAAGTATCAAGCGAAACACCCTCGCGCATGGAGAAAGCTGGTGAATGCGCTTTCTGATGGCGAACGGCTGCTCTCTTTCACGAAGTGGCAGAGGACGGTTTCCGCCAGTCCACAACACTTGGCTTTGCGCTTGCCGAGACAGCGCAGGGTCAGAGTCTATTGAGGGGGAAACGGCGGAAATAGCCCCAACCACCTTCTTGTCCTTTCTGTCAACCATGACTCGGCAGAACTCCGACATTGGGCAACCTCGGTAGGGGGTTGCCCAAGTAGTCTAAGGTTCGGCTACATCGTTTAGCAAGAGAACCAAACTCGGCGCGTTTGACACCCTCCCCCGCGCCGCCACATACTACGGCATCCCAGGCAAAGGCAACTGCCCATGTACATCCCCACCATCAAAGACGTCCTGGAAGCCCGCCAGGTGGTGTACCAGCACCTGAAGCCCACGCCACTGTTCCATTACTCCGGCCTCAGCGAGCTCATCGGCGCGGAGGTCTGGCTCAAGCACGAGGACCATCACCCCCTGGGCGCATTCAAGGTGCGCGGCGGCGTCAACTTCATGAGCCGCCTCAGCGAAGAGGAGAAGGCGAAGGGCGTCATCACCGCCTCCACCGGCAACCATGGCCAGTCCATCGCCTACGCCGGCAGGGCCTACGGCGTGCGCACCATCGTCGTCATGCCGGAGGAGAGCAACCCCAACAAGGTGGCCTCCATGCGCCGCCTGGGAGCCGAGATCGTCTTCCACGGTAAGGCCTTCGACGAGTCCCGCATCCGCTGCGCCGAGCTGGCCCAGGAGTGCGGCTACCGCTACGTCCACCCCGCCAACGAACCCCTCCTCATCGCGGGCGTCGCCACCTACTCCCTGGAGATCATGGAAGAGCTGCCCCAGGTGGACTACATCTTCGTGCCCGTCGGGGGCGGCAGCGGCGCGGCAGGCGCGTGCATCGTCGCCAGGGCTGTGAACCCCAGCGTCAAGGTCATCGGCGTCCAATCCGACGGCGCCCCCGCCGCCTACCACTCCTGGAAGGAACGGCGCATCGTCGAGCGCCCCAACGCCACCTTCGCCGAGGGCCTGGCCACCGCCACAGGCTACGAGCTGACCCAGGAGATCCTCTGGAAGCACCTGGACGACTTCGTCCTGGTGAGCGACCATGAGATCAAAGAGGCCATCGTCCACCTAATCGAGCGGGCGCACACCCTGGCGGAAGGCGCGGGCGCTGCCGCGACGGCCGGCGCCATCAAGCTGCGCGACCGGCTCCGGGGCAAGCGCGTCGCCTGCGTCGTCAGCGGCGGCAACATCACTACCGCGCAGCTACGAGACGCGCTGGCAAGCACGGGCAGCCGGCAATGAGCAGCCGTTTCTCTCCCTTCGCCAACTACCGCCAACCTATGCCGCTGGCCAGGAAGCTGCGCCTGGCGGCGCGCAACCTGTGCCGCAGAGTCTACCGCCTGCAGGCGTGCTGCGACCATCCCGGCGAGCCCGGCTGCTGAAAGCCGCTCCAGCCTCTCAGGAGAGAGGCCGGACTTGATACGAAAGGTTGGTTTTGCGCAACAAAAGCCGCCATAAACGTCCGTAGGGGCGGGTTTGAAACCCGCCCCTACGGACCAAGTCTGAATGCGCCGCCCATCAGCGGCTATCCGCCCCTTGTGCCTCCATCGCCTCGAAGGCCGCCAGCAGCGCCGCGTACTCCTGCCGCGCTGCCTCCATCGCCGTCCGCAACTCTTCCCTCACAGGCGGCGGCGCTTGCTGCATAGCCATCCGGTACCGCAACTCAGCGTGACGCGCATGCGCTTCCAATGCGCGCTGCAGTTCCCGCATGTCATTCCCCGAACCCGGCCCGCTCCTGGGGCGCGTGCCGGGCATCGGCTCGTGACCGGGTCCCCCTGGCCTCGCCACAACAACAATGTTCCCTGGCAGGACGAACACCCGCACGTGCTCCAGGCTGTCCCGGAACTCGCGCCGCATGGCCTCCATCCGCCGCCGGTCGCCCTTGGACGCCATCGCCGCCAATTCTTCCATCCGCCGGTCGGCGAAATCCGCGTGCAGCGAAGCCTTCGCCTCGGGGCCGCGCGTTATAGCCAGGCGGGTCCTCTCCACCGTTCGTTTGATTGGATACAGCGCTTCATCGGGATCACTTCCAGACGACGCCGCCACAGCGCCGCTGGTCGCCAGCACGACAAACAGTGCAGATGCCACGGCAACCGCCGCCCACCTGTGGGCTGCCACTGTCTTTGGCGCAAACCACTGAAGCGACCGCCACCATAGCTGGCGCTTCGCCGCCTCGCGCCGCCGCATCGCCTGATGAAGCGTGGCCCGCGCCAACGCCTTTGCAGTCGTGGCCGGTGTGTACACGCCGGCCTGCTGCGCCTGGAGCGCAAGTCGTAGCGCCGATTCCAACTCCCGCGCCTGGTCAGGGTAGTCGCGCAGGCATGCCTCTACCGGCTCGCCGCTCTTCAGTGTGCGGTCGAGGCAAACATCCAGGATGCGAAGATACTCCATCGTATCAGCCATGCCGCTCAGTCCTCGTACATGCCCACGGCCTTACCCTGCTTGGCCACCATGATGCGCCTGAGACCCTTCAGCCCGCTGCTCTGCAGCTCGCGGACTGCGCCGTTGCTCCGCTTCATGACCTGCGCCGTCTCTTCGCAAGAGAGGCTGGCGAAGAACCGCAAGGTAATGACCTCTCGTTGCGCCTCGGTCAGCCCCTCCATCGCTGCCAGCAGCTCCTGGCGCTCGATGGCAAGCAAGACCGACGCCTCAGGGTCATCGCCGGAAGCCACGTGATCGGCAGCCTCAATGGGCGACGCCCTCTTGCCGGAGTGTTTGCGCAGGTAGTCCACAGTCATGTTGTGCGCGATGCGGAACAGCCATGCCTGTATCGGGATGCCCCGCCATTCGAAGGTATCTATGCGCTCCAGCGCCCGCACGAAGACGTCCGACGCCAGCTCTTCCGCTACAGCGCCATCGCCGATGCGGGCGTAGAAGTACCGCACAATGCGCTCGTACTCCGTCTCGAAAAGGTCGGCCAGGGCCGCCGCGCCCTCCTTGGCCTGTCCGGAGCCCGCCATGAGCCTCCTAGGAACCCGCTCCCGCGAGTCATTCAAGGTGACTCAATCATAATAACGGATTTGCTGGACTGGAGGTCAGGCGTGGACGCGCCACTGCTCTCGGTTGCGAATCTTCCCTACCCTCTCCCGCTCAGGTAGCGCGCCAGCTCATCCCTGGCGAACTGCGGCATATCGCGGATCCCCTCAGCGGTGGCCAGCATGACGCCGCGTTCCTTAGGCGTCACCCGCCCAATCACTGCCGACGTCACGTCCATCCGCGCCAGCGCATCCACCAGCCGCGCCGATTCCACCACCGGCAGCGTCAGCAGCAGCGAGCCCGAGGCCAGCAGCCCCAGCAGGTCTAGCCCCAGCGCGCGGCAGACCGTCTGCGTCTCCGGCAGCACATGGATGGCCCCCGCCTCCACCTCCAGCCCCA
>JACQUI010000314.1 GCA_016210395.1 Chloroflexota bacterium
ATGTCTCCGGCGTCGTGTACAACGCTCTGGCCCTTGCCTGAGCTGCTCATGACCGGCTTCATCACCACCGGGTATCCTAGCTTTTCGCCGGCGGCGCGGCACTCCGCCTCCGACTCTGCATAGCCAAAACGGGCGGTCTTAACGCCAAGCTCGTTCACCACCAGGTCACGGATGCGGTCCCGGTTCATGGTGTAGTTGACGGCGCGGGCGGATGGCACGACCTGGATGCCCTGCTGCTCAAACTCCCACAGCGCTTCCGTGCGGATGGCCTCGATTTCCGGCACGATGATATCGGGGCGATGCTCGTGGACGGCTGCACGCAAGGCGTCGCCATCCAGCATAGTGAACACTTCCCGGTCGTCGGCCACCTGCTGTGCCGGCGCATCGTTGTAGCTGTCGCATGCCACGACGTAGCATCCCAGGCGTTTGGCGCTGATGACGAACTCCTTGCCCAGCTCGCCTGAGCCAAGGAGCAGGATTCTCTTGGGTAGCTTCATGGCGGTCCTTCCTTTAAAAAACGGGAGCCTGCCCTGGGTATTCGTAGGGGGGACCTGTATCTTCTCGCCCACCCGAAGGACGGGGCAGACACGCGGTCCGCCCCTACGGTACATGCCCTGTTCTCAGGCGCGTGCCAGAGATTATAGCTGCCCTGCGCAAAGCAGGACAGGGGCGCCGCAAGAGGCAAAAGGAAGGGGCGGGCCAAGGCCCGCCCCTCTTTTTCTTTCGGTGGACTACATGCCGGGCAATGGCAGCTATGGCTCCTCGTTCTCCGGCTCTCCACCCGGCGCCTCATTTCCGATGGAGCGCAGGAACTCTTCGATGGACGGCGACAGCGACGCCTGCTGGCCGGCGGGCAGTCCTTCCAGGGGTGGCTGCTCTTCCGCGATGGACTCCAGCCGGGCATCGTAGTCCTGCTCCAGCTTCTGGACCAGGGCGGACACCCCCGGGTTGCGCTCCACCTCTGCCGTCACGCGCTCGTACTGCCGCTCGCCACGGCGGCTCACGCCGAGGTCCGGCGGCAGGAAGTTGTACAGCTCGCACATGACGCTCAGCAGCCGCGCCGCGCCCGTGCGGTCCTCTTCAAGCTGCACGTACTGGGGCAGCCGCACCATCAGGCTCATGTTCTCCACGCCCAGGGCGGTCACCTTGTCGCCAACCTGGTTCATGATGGACGTAGGCCCCTGATATTGCTGCCGTGGCCGGGGCGGCATTGCGCCCTTGAGGCCCTTAATGGGCTCGCCATCTGCGGTCGCCATCACCAGCAGTGGCCTCGTGTGAGGCACGGCATCGTACATCCCGCCCAGGCGGCAGTACCTCTGGACCTTGAAGACCTTAAACAGCTCCACAATGGACTCTATGTACTCCTCAGCGAAGGCATGTGGTTCCAGCATATGGAGAAAAATGAAATCGTAGTCCTTGCTTCCAGAAGCGCTCCGCAAGATCGTATTGGGGATGGACATCCTGCGCTGGCCGTCAACGTAGTAGGTCATGGGGCGGTAGCGGGTGAAATCGAAGTATCGCCCGGGGGTCGCCAGATTGCCCATGTCCTGGGCAGCAAACTGGCGCTCCAGGCGGGCCAGGGCCAAGGAGCCCACGCTGCCGGCATCCACCCAGGGCCGCAGCGAGGCGATCACATGTGGTTTCCGAAGCTCTGGGACGGGCTCGCGAATCTCAAAAGCGCCGATTTGCATTCGTATATCCTGTCGTCATCCAGCCTTTTCGTCGTTGCTGCTGCAGCGATTACTGGCAGCGTATCCCCCTGGTGGATTCTATTATAACTCTTGCGTGTAAATCGGCAATCGCTGAGGCCTTCGCCGGAAGGCCGGGACAACGCTGTCGCGCGCACTAGCTCTGTCATGAGGGGGGTCTTCAAAAGACGGCGTTTCTCCCTTTCAGGACGAAATCAACCGCAATCCCCAGCGCCAGGAGCAGCCCTGCCTGCATGTGTAGCTTGGCCGTCCCCACAAGCACTGCATTGAACGCCGGCCTGCCGCCGGCACGGGCCAGAAGGCGCACCGTCTTGAAGGCCTGGGGCATGGAGAGAAGTGCAAGCAGGGCGTACCACGGCAGCACGCCCGACATGGCATCCACCACCATCACGGCGTAGGCGAGATACACCAGCCAGGCGAAGACCCAGCGTCCCGCCTGTAGGCTGAGCAGCGTGGCGAAGGTGCGCTTGCCTCCGGCCCGGTCATCGTCCCGGTCGCGAAGGTTGTTGGCCTGGAGAATGGCCGTCACCAGCAGCCCGACGGGCACGGACGCCCAGAATACCGGCCACGTGACCCCGGCGGTCTGCACAAAGTAGGCGGACATGACAATCAGCGGCCCCATGAAGACAAACACGGTGAGCTCGCCCAGCAGGTGGTGCCCCAGCGGGAAGGGACCGCTGCTGTGCAGATACCCCGCCAGGGTGCTGAGCAACCCAACCACCAGGATAGGCCACCCTACCTGGCTGACGATATACAACCCCATGACGGTGCTCAGGCCAAAGCTAATTGCAGTGCCCTGCAGCACGGCCCCCGGCGGCAGCAGCCCGCGAGCGATCACCTTGTGGGGCGCAGGGTATTTGTCCTGCCCACCCTGCTTCCGGTGGTCCGTGTACTCATCGGCAAGGTTGGTTCCTACCTGGATGAGCACGGCGCCACAGAAGGCGAGGGCGAAGAGCAACCAGTCCACCGGCCCCTGCCGCGCGGCCAGCGCCGTGCCCACGAGCACGGGAACTACGGCTGCCGTGAGCGTGATGGGACGCGCAGCCAGCACCCACACCTCAACGTAGAAGGCCAGGTCGCGCCGCGCATGCTCCAGCCGCTGCTCTTGGGGGCCGGGCGCTGAGCCATTGCGGCGCGCGCTCCCACCCCCTGGAGGAGGCCCTCTTCGGGCCTTTCCCGGACCCTTCCTCACCATGGCGTCTTCCTGAAACGGGAGAAGTCGGGCTCGCGCTTCTCAAGGAACGCTTGCGTGCCCTCCCTGCCCTCTTCGCTGGCGTAGTAGAAGGCCGTTGCGCCGTGGGCCAGGTTCTGGATGCCGTAGACGTGGTCGGTATCGGCGTTGAAGGCGTGCTTCAGAAAGCGCAGCGCCGTTGGGCCGCGTTGCAGCAGCTCCCGCGACCACGCCATGACCTCGGCCTCCAGTTGCGCCTGGGGCGCCACCTTGTTGACCAGCCCCATCTCCAGGGCCTCCTGCGCCGAGTAGCGATGGCACAGATACCAGATCTCCCGCGCCTTCTTCTCCCCAACGATGCGCGCAAGGTAGATGGCGCCGAAACCGGCGTCGAAGCTGCCGAACTTGGGCCCGATCTGCCCGAACACCGCGCGATCCGATGCAATGGTCAGGTCGCACAGCACGTGCAGCACATGCCCGCCGCCGATGGCGTACCCGTCAACCATGGCGATAACCGGCTTGGGGATCTCGCGGATCAGCCGGTGGAGATGGGTGACCTGGAGGCGCGCCCCGCTGCCCTTCTCGTCCTCGTAGCCGCCTTCGCCACGGGCCTTCACGTCTCCGCCCACGCAGAAGTTGCCCTGGGCCCCCGTGAGCACCACAACGCCGATGTCATCGTCGTCCCAGGCATCCTGAAAGGCCGCGCGCATCTCGTCAATGGTGCGTGGGCGGAAGGCGTTGAGCACCTGCGGGCGGTTGATGGCAACCTTCGCAACGTGTTCCGCCTTGCTGTAGAGGATGTCACTGAATTCCATACTCATTCTCCTTGTCACATGCAATGCGTGACCGGTCAGGTAACCGCAGCGCCTTACACCACGCCCCGTTCGCGCAACTGCCCAACGTCTGCTTCTGTCAGCCCAAGCTCCTTGCCCAGCACCTCTGCTGTGTGCTCTCCCAGGGCGGGGGAAGGCCCGGCAGGGCCCGCAGTAGCGCCGCTGAGCTTGAAGGGCGTGTTGGCCACCAGCCACGCGCCTGCCGCAGGATGCGGGATTGCCGCCAGCATGCCCCGGTGCTGCACCTGCGCGTCCTGGGTAACGTCTGCGATGGTGTTCACTGGCCCGCAAGGGACCGCTGCCCTGCCCAGCGCCTCCAGCCAGTAGCTCCTCGTCTTTTTCGCAAAGGCCGCCTGCAGCAGAGCCGCTAGCTCCTCGACGTGCTGTGTGCGTCCCCGGTTGTCCTGGAAACGGGGGTCCGACGCCAGGGCTTCAAGGCCGGCGGCCTGGCAGAACCGCTGCCAGAGCGTGGCGTCGTCGGTGAGCATAGCGACGACAAACCAGCCATCGCCGGCGCGGAAGGCCTGGAACGGCGCAGCGCCGGGATGGCGGGAGCCTATCGCCTCCGGGACTTGTCCCGTGGCGAAGTAGCGGGAGAAGCTGTTCTCCATCATGGTAACAAGCGTGTCGAGCATGGCGATGTCCACGCGCTGCCCCAGGCCGGTGCGCTCCCGCTGGTGCAGGGCCGCCAGTATGCCGATGGCGGCGAATGCGCCCGGGATGCTATCGCCCAGCGACGCGCCAGGGCGCAGCGGCGGGCCGTCCGGCTCTCCCGTGACGCTCATCAGCCCGCTCATGGCCTGCACAATGATGTCCAGAGCGGGCCGCTGGGCATAGGGCCCATCCTGTCCGAAACCCGAAATGGAAGCGTAGACCAGCCTGGGGTTGACCTTGGACAAGCTGGCATAGTGCAGGCCCGCCTTCGCCAGCGTGCCGGGCACGAAATTCTCCACCAGCACGTCAAAGTGGGGGACCAGCCTCAGAAAAAGGCCCCTGCCTTCTTCCGAAAACACGTCCAGGGTTATACTCTTCTTGCCGCGGTTGACGCTTATGAAGAATGCGCTATCATCCCCTACCCTTGCAACCATGCTCCTGGCTGGGTCGCCTTGCCCGGGCCGCTCCACCTTTACCACCTCCGCGCCCAGGTCCGCCAGCACCATGGTGCAGAAGGGGCCCGAGAGGATGCGGCTCAGGTCCAGCACACGGACGCCCTCCAGCGGCCCGCTCACGCCGGCCTCCCTTTCACGCCCTGAAAGCGCCAGCCTTCCCCAGGGGGGAGCATGAAAATCGCTTCCATATCGTGGGAAGGGTTCGCCCTGCCTTTTAAGTCGCCGTACGTCACGTCAGGCGGGCAGGCGCTGTCCAAATACGGGCTTCTGGTCTTCCTGCGGGCCAGCGATGGCCTTGAAGGCGTAGGCGAGGCGTCGCCCGTTGGCCCGGGGAGCCTTGCCCAGGTGCGCAGGCTGGCCGGCCTTCTAGAGACGAATGCGGCCTCCTTGGTCGGGGGCGCTTTCGATCCGGCCGAAGACTCTTTTCCGGGATTCAACCTGGACCCGGCCCTGGACTTCGGCCTGGAGACCGCGTACCTGGACCTGCTGGGCAAGGCGCAGGGGAAGTCTATCTCCGCGCTCATGGGCTGGAGGCCACAGAGGCTTCCCGTGAACGCCATTATCGCCTCCGATTCGCCCGAAGAAGCAGCGGCCGAAGCAGTCGCGGCCCTGCGCCAGGGGTTCACGACGCTGAAGCTGAAGGTAGGACAGGCGCTACGGCGGAACATTGCCCTGGTCTCCCACGTCCGAAGCGCCGTAGGCCCCGCCGTCAGGCTACGCATTGACCCGAACCAGGGCTGGACCGTCGCCGGAGCGGTTGACGCCATCAAACGCCTGTCTTCCTTCGGCCTAGAGTACGTGGAGCAGCCCGTGGCGGCGGACGACCTGGCCGGCATGGCGGAGGTACGCCGCGCCACAGGCGTCTCCATCGCTGCGGACGAGGCGCTACGCTCTCCCGCCGACGTGCACCGCATCGTCGAGGCGAAGGCCGCTGACCTCCTTATCGTCAAGGCGGCGCGTTTGGGCGGATTGCGCGGGTCGCTGCGCACCATAGAAATGGCCGCGCACGAAGGCGTCCCATCGGTGGTGACCTCCTCGCTGGAGTCAGGCGTCGGCCTGGCAGCGTCGGCGCACCTGGCGTCCGCGCTCACGGCACACCCCTTCGCCCACGGGCTGGGGACAGGTCTGCTATACGCCAACGACCTGACGGCCCAGCCTCTCCTGCCCACCGGCGGCGTGCTGGCCACGCCCGCAGGCCCAGGGCTGGGCGTCATACTCGACAAAGTCAAGCTGCAAAAGTATGCCATAGGCATCAGCGGCGCTCTTGGCGCAGCGGGGTAAGGGAAGACGCGACCACCTCCGCAAGGAACCCTTCCACAACCTTGATGAACTCCGCGGGCTGCTCCAGATGGGCCGCGTGCCCCGCCTCTTTGATGATGCGTAGCTTGCTTCCTGCCACCACCCGCTGCATCTCACCCGCGATGGCCGTAGAGCGGGCGTCCTCCTCGCCAGCGATGAACAGCGTGGGCGCGCTGATCTCATGCAGGCGTTCGTGCAGCGCCGGCTGCGCGCCCGTCCCGATGCCCCGCAGGCTGTTGGCAAGCCCAAGCACGTTGTTGTCCAGCCGCTGGCCGCGCAGCCTCGCGCGGGCATCGGGCGTAAGCCGCGACTGGCTGGCCCAGAGTGGAATCGCTTGCCAGTAGTCCACGAACTGCTCGATGCCCACTTGCATGGCCCAATCCGCCAGGCGCATGTCGTCCAGGACCCGGGCCGCCCGCTCACGCGCCGTCGGCAGGCCCGGCGACGCGCTCTCCAGCACCAGGCCGGCGGTCCGCGACGGCAGGGCGATTGCCGCGCTGAGGGCGATGCGCCCCCCCATGGAGTACCCCACCCAGTGGACCCGCTCGATGTCCAGCGTGTCCAGGGCCTCTTCCAGCGCCTGGAGCATGCGCGGCATGATGTAGAGGCGAGGGTCGGCAGGCGAGTCGGAGCCGCCGTGCCCCAGCGCGTCCACAGCCAGGATGCGGTACGCGCCGCCCAGGGCGCCGGCCAGAAAGCGCCACGTCGCGGCGCTGCCGGTGAAGCCGTGGAGGGCAAGGAGCGGCGCTCCCAAGGGCGTCCCCCACTCTTCCACGTTGAGGCGCGCGCCGTTCAACGCCTTCAGAGCCAAGCGTGCCATCAGCGCCGCGCTCCCGCGCCCAGGCTTGCCGCAACGCCCCGCCAGACCCGCCTGTGCAGCGCCACGTTGTCCGTGCGAAGCGGCGCAGGCGCTTCGATGATGGTCGCGCCGTGGCCCGCAAAGCTTGCCGATACCGCACTGCGGAACTCGCCCCAGTCCTGAACGCGCGCATAGCCCAGGCCGTACAGGTCGGCGGCGGCTTTGAAGGTCAGGCCGTGCGGAGTGCCGAAATAGGCCTCGAACACGTCGTTCAAGGAGGCCTGGGGCAAAAAGGAGAAGATGCCCCCACCGTTGTTGTTCACCACGATGATCGTGGCGTCCAGGTTGTGCAGTTTCGTCGCCAGCAGGCCGTTCATGTCGTGATAGAAGGAGATGTCGCCTATGACCAGGACAACGCGCCGGCCCGAAGCCGCCGCAGCGCCCAGCGCTGTGGACACCACGCCGTCAATGCCGCTGACGCCCCGGTTGGCCATGAACTGCACGCGCTGCCCCGTTGAAGGGTAGAAGCTGTCCAGGTCCCGAACCGGCATGCTGTTGCCTGCGAAGAGGATGCTCTCTTCGGGCAGCAGCGACGCAAGCTCGCTGAAGACCCGGCCTTCGAATAGCTCAGAGATGGCCGCGATCTGGCCGCTCTGCGAGGCCCTGGCAGCGGCGTTCACGCTCAACCACCGGGCTAGCCAGGGTGACTCGGCGCGCGTGCCTGGGAGCGCGTCCGACAGGTCACGGCACAGGCGTGTGGCGTCAGCTTGCAGCACTTCGCCCGTCAGAAACGAGGGGTCGCGCCAGCCGCTGCCGTCGTCCACCAGGATGTGCCGTGCAGAAGCGTGGAGCTCGAGGTACTGAACGAATGGCTTCGACACCGGGACGGCGCCGAAGCGCAAGACCACGTGAGGGGCAAGAGTTGAGGCCACGTCTCCGTCGCGTATGAAGCCGTCGTAGGCGTCCAAAACAAGGGTGCGGTCGTGGGGGCCGCACCGCACCTGCGATAGGACGTCCGCAACGACCGGGTACCCCAGGCGGGCGGCCAGGGCGACAACGGCCTCCGGAAATGCGCCGTCGTACTGCGGGCCGCACACGACGACGCCCCGCTCCACCCCCGTTAGCTTGCTTGCCAGGCGATTCACCTCCTCAGAAGGCAGCCGCCTCTCCACAGGCGCGGCATCCAGGAACGGCCGCCCGCCGTCCCTGCCCTGCCATGCGGGTGAAGAGAAACCGACGCCGTCTGCGGCAAAGTCGCCCGGGACCGTTAGCGGCTCCAGGGGCTCGCGGAAAGGGACGTTCACCTGCACCGGTCCGGTGGGCGCGGCCTTCGCCGTAGTCCAGGCGCGTCCCGCAACGGCGCGCACGTAGGCCAGCAGCGGCGCTGTCGCCTCCGGCGGCGGCAGCGTGACCGACCACTTGGCGTGCTTGCCGTACATGCCGTCCTGCTCCATGGTTTGCAGGCTGCCCCAGCTCACAAGCTCCGGCGGGCGGTCCGCCGTTAGCGCCAGCAGTGGAACACAATCGTTGTGCGCCTCGGCTACGGCGGGATGGAAGTTGGCAGAGGCCGTCCCCGAGGAGCAGACCATTGCAACAGGCTCGCGCAGGACACGGGCCATGCCCAGGGCGAAGAAGGAAGCGGAGCGTTCGTCCAGGTGCATCCAGGTCTTGATGGCGGGATGCCGCCCGAAGGCCAGGGCCAGGGGTGAGGACCGGGACCCGGGGCAGATGCAGACGTGTCGCAAGCCGCAGCGGGCAAGCTCGTCCACGAACGCGCCGGCGAAGGCGTAGTTGCGGTTTTCAAAAGGAATGTTCGTCATGTCCCAACGCTTTCAGGAGGGGCTGGAACTTCATTTCAGTCTCTGCAAACTCTCTGGACGGCTCTGAGCCGTCCACGATGCCCGCGCCCGCGAAGAGCACAGCCCTGTCGCCGCGCACCAACGCCGACCGGATGCCCACCCAGAGCTCGCCCTCGCCCATCGCATCAACCCACCCCACAGGCGCGCCATACCAGCCCCGGTCGCCCTCCAGCCTGCGGATGGCCTCC
>JACQUI010000327.1 GCA_016210395.1 Chloroflexota bacterium
GCACAGGGAAAACCTTCATCGCCGCTTCCGCCGCCTACCTGGCGGGCTTCCAGACCGTCCTGGTCCTCTGCCCGCCCCACCTGGTGCAGAAGTGGAAGCGGGAGGTGGAGGACACGGTCCCCGGCGCCCACGCCGCAGTGGTGCGGAGCATCACCGACCTGGAGCGGCTGCGGCGCGTGAGCGCCAAGCCCCTCTTCGCGATCTTGTCACGGGAGCGGGCCAAGCTCTCCTACCGCTGGCGGCCCGCCGTGGTGGACCGCTGGGCGGTCAGCGAGGGCCGGCTGCTCCGGGATGCTGAAACGGGCGAGTCATACGGGCTGCCCTGCTGCCCATCCTGTTTCTCCCAGGTGCTCGACGCCGATGGTATTCCCGTTGGAGGAGACGAACTCGAAACGAAGAAGCACCGCTGTGTGAACTGCCATGAACCCCTGTGGCAGGCGGACCCCAGCGGGCCGCGCCGCTACCCTCTGGCGGACTATGTGAAACGCCACATGCCCGGGTTCTTCGAGTTGCTCCTGAGCGACGAGGTGCACGAGTACAAGGCCCGGGGCTCCGCCCAGGGCATCGCCGCCGGCGTCCTGGCCGAGGCCTGCCCGAAATCCCTGACCCTCACGGGCACACTCATGGGCGGCTACGCTTCCACGTTGTTCTACCTCCTCTACCGGTTCGCCCCCGCCGTCCGGCGGGATTTCCGCTACAGCGAGGAGGCCCGGTGGGTCTCCCGCTACGGGTTCCTGGAGCGCACGGTGCACAAGCAGGACGACGACGCCTTCGAGGACGGGCGCGCCAGCAGGCGGCGGGGCTACCGCGCCCGCGTCCAGGAGAAGCCCGGCATCACACCAGGCGTCCTGTTCCACCTCATCGGCCAAACGGTGTTCCTGCGTCTGGCCGACGTGGCCTCGGCCCTGCCGCCCTACGAGGAGCGGGTCATGCTGGTGCGCATGGACCAGGAGGAAGGTCCCGACGGCCTGAGCCAGGCGGGGGCCTACCAGTCCCTGTTCGGCGCCCTGCGCGCCGCGCTGGTGGACGCGCTGTCGCACGGCTCCAAGAAGCTCCTGGCCACCTATCTTCAGACCCTGCTGGCCTACCCCGACGGCTGCACCAGGGGCGAGACGGTCCTGCACCCGGATAGCCAGGAGGTGATCACACAGGTCCCACCCCTGCCGGAACAGAAACTCTACCCCAAGGAGCAGGCGCTGGTGGACCTGGTGGCCAAGGAACGGATGCAGGGGAGGAAGGTGCTGGCCTACGTTACCCACACGGGCACGCGGGATGTCACGCCCAGGCTGGCGTCCATCCTGGAGCGGCACGGCTTCCGAGTGGCGGTGCTCAAGGCGGATACGGTGCTTCCGGAGAAGCGGGAGGAGTGGGTGTGTACATGGCGTACAGGAACACGCTCCAGGCCGACGCCCTCACCCTGGTGGCCAAGAAGCTGCAAAGCTCCCTGGCGGTGGAAGGGGAGCTGCCGGAAGAAGGGCTTGCGGCCTTCGGGGACGAGGGCGATGACCTGATGCTGGCACTGGCGCGGCGCATCGTCCAGGAGGGCGAGGCGGAGCACGAGTCCCTGGAGGAGGTCTTCGCCAGGGCCCGTCGCAGCGAGAGTGAAGCCGAGGAGTGGCTGGTGGAGGGTCTGCCTGAGCCAGTGGATGAGGCGGAGCTGGCGC
The DNA here is from genome assembly GCA_016210395.1 of Chloroflexota bacterium. Classification (GTDB taxonomy): domain Bacteria; phylum Chloroflexota; class Dehalococcoidia; order Lucifugimonadales; family JACPCL1; genus JACPCL1. Next base: position 1,665 of record JACQUI010000327.1, read on the forward strand.
CGGCCGGGGCTGCGGCTGATGCCGGTGCTAGTGGCGCGCCCGCTGAGGAGCGGGACGCCGTCACTGTCTCCTGGCAAGAATTCGTAGAGCTGAAGCCGGCCCAGCGCAGGAAGAGGCAGCAGCCCGCTGCCGCCTCCCAGTCGCTGTTCGAGTGGGCGCTGGGTCTCACGCCCACGGTGGAACCGGAGGCGGCGAAGCCGTCCAGGGACAGGGCGATGCAGGCGTCGTTGATCTAAGAAGTCACATCACCAGACGGATGGGAAGGGGCCGTTTTTCGGCGGCCCCTTCCTATTGCCCAAAGAACAAGACGACAAGGAGGATGACATGGTTCTTGAAGTTGAACTGCGTGTGCCAGCCGCTCCGTCGGCGGAGATCCGGGAGGCAATCCTGGCCCGCGCCCCAGAGTCTGGCGAGCAGCTCTGCCCCGCCTGCGGCGTGGACCGGTTCCACCTGCTGGGCGCCCTGTGCGACCCCGACTCATGGGAGAACCGCGCCCTGGCGGTCAGCCTGATACGTGGGTGCCGTGTCTGCCGGGAGGAAGTCACGGCGGCGATAGCCGAGGCGCGGTCTCCTCTGCCCATGAGCAGGAATGGGAGAGCAAACGTCTCATCTCCCGCCAAATGATCTGATGCGTTGACGCATCCACCGCATACCAGCGCTGCGAGGGAGGCCTCGACCCGCACATGGGTCGAGGCCTCTCCCTTCGGCGATCCATGTATGTGGGCCTTCTTTTTTTGTGCCCGGAATCAGGCGTTTCGTAACCCGCTGGCTATCTAAAAGGCAGAAGAATGACGGCGATGAAGCCCAACATCAGGGGCAAGGCTATAAAGCCGAAGATGCCCAGCAGGAAGAAGTACTCGGAGCCAGTGGCTGCGCCCAGCACTACCAACAGGGTCAGGACCAGCACTGCCAGGACCAGAAGGTTGAGCCGTAGCACGGGCCGGAGGATGTGGTTGAAGCTGAAGACGGCGAGGTTCTTGGCGAATGCCATGTCTGCTCACCTCCTAGAGTTTGCTTTGATAAAGTATTACCGCTGCGTACTGGAGCGGCAGGTTCTATCCACAGGATACATAGGCCCACGCAGCAGCGCCGGTTGAGACTGGGGAGGCTCAGCCTCTCTCGCAAAGGCGCCTTCTCCAAGTTGCCATTGCCATGGGCTTCCTCTCATTCCTTGGGGTACTCGTTCGTAGGAGCCATTCCGTCCCGCTACCGCCAATCATGGCCCCTTGGCATCGCCGCCGGAATCTCTATCCCTTCAACCTGAGTCACGATGACATTGGCAGTCCCATCCCAACGGGACACCTTACCCGTCGCCTTGATGACGTGGTTCCGCATGACTTCCCTGAACTGCTGGTACACCTGGGGCCAGAGGACCAACTGCGTGTAGAGGTGCTCGTCCTCCACGGTCACGAAGACCGTCCCGTCCTCGCCCTTGGGGTGCTGCCTGGTCGTCACCCAGCCGGCCACCGTCACCATCGCGCCGTCCCGGGCGCGCTCCACCTGCGCCGTCGTCCAGACGCCTGCAAGCTGTGGCCGAAGGAACTCCATCAGGTGTCCCTTGGGGTAGACACCCATGACCCCGTACTCGGCCAGCGCCTTCTGATACGGGGTAAGGTCTTCAAGAGCAGGCACGTCGTGGTCAAGGCGGAAGGGCAACCGCATCTGGCCCCGGCCCGTTCCGTCGTACAGCCCTGCTTCCCACAGGGCGACCCTCCGGTTCGGCTCCAGGTCGTCAAAGGCGCCCGCCAGGGCAAGGGACTCCACCGCCTGGGGTTTCACCCGCGTCCTCTGCACAACATCTCCCACGCTGTCAAAGAGGCCGTCCTCCCGCTCCTTCACGATAGCAGCAGCGAGGGCAGCGCCGATCCCCTTCACAAAACGCAAGCCCAGCAGAACACCTCCTTCGCACGGCGCGCAGTCCACCTCGCTCCGGTTGATGTCCGGGTTCAGGAAGGGCACGCCGAA
>JACQUI010000319.1 GCA_016210395.1 Chloroflexota bacterium
GCGCTGGGCACTACGTGAAGATGGTGCACAACGCCGTGGAGTATGGCCTCATGCAGGCCTACGCCGAGGGATTCGAGCTGTTGCAGGCCAAAGAAGAGTTCCACCTGGACCTGGAGCAGATCACCAATGTATGGAGGCACGGCAGCGTGGTCCGCTCCTGGCTCCTTGACCTGGCGGCGGAGGCTCTCAAACGCGACACCAAGCTGAAGAGCTACGAGGCTTACGTGGACGACACCGGCGAGGGACGGTGGGCCGTGCAGGAGTCGGTTGACCTGGCCGTTCCGGCGCCGGTCATATCAGCGTCCCTTCAGGCCCGGTTCCGCTCGCGGCAGGAGAACCCGGTCGGCCCGCGATTGCTTTCAGCGCTGCGGCTGCAGTTCGGCGGCCATCCTGTGCGCAGGCGCGGCAAGACGGCAGGCCGAGCGACGAGCAACGGGAGGCGTGCGCAGCGGAAGGCGTAAGGGCTGCAGACTAGGAAGTAGCTTTGGCCTTGGTCCTCAACTTCTCCAGCAGCCACATGCGAGCCAGGGTGGACGGCCCGACGCCAACCACTTTCGCCTCTTTCCGCAGTTGTTCCCACTGAGCTGCCGAAAGGCGAATCGGTATTACTTTGTCCAGAGGTTCCTTGACCTCGACTTCCAGAACCTCGTCATCCTCCGACCACGCGTCCCCGCCCGCGTCAATCCTAGCAATCTCCCTTTCCATGTCTGTCAAGGTGGCGTCAGCCTTCTGCTTTTTCATACAGCCGCCTTTCGCTGGCGTTCATGTCTCGCGCCGTGACGCTTTACCCCAGCACCTCATCCACATGCAACGTGACATCGGGGAAGGCCGTGGGCGTCAGGCTACTGCCTCGGCTCACCACGCTGGTGTCTTGATAGCCCTGAGCGGAGGGCTTGCGGTACACCTCTACTCGCTGCACCGTCAGGTCAACGAGCCATGCCTCAGGAATGCCCGCTCGGGCAATATAACGGCAGCTTCACCTGCCGGTCAAAGGCAACGGACGAGTCTGCCACCTCCACAAGCAGCAGAACATCAGCCGGGGTCGGATGACTTCTCCGGTAGAAGTCGGCCCGCGGATGCAGTAAAGCGACGTCGGGCTGCGGTTCAGAGAAATCGTCCAGCCGAATGGGGTTTTGCGTTCTCACGATGGCTCTTGCACCCAGGCGCGAAACAAGGGAGTTGGCTAAGAAGTCCACAGTGCCGCGGTGATTACTCCCAATCGGGGCCATCTGCACGATTTCTCCTTCCAGCAGCTCCACGCGGTCGTCTTCCCCGAGGATGCCAGCCTCTGCCATCCGGTAGTATTCGCTGACTGTGAACAGCCTTCGCTGTACCTGGACCGCCATAGCACGCCCCTTCTCTGCTTGAAAACCAGCCTACCATAGCACAAAAGCCCTACCCCTTGGCTTCTACCATCTCTTTGGCGGGTCGCCGCAGCGCCGCTCCCACCGACTCCATTGCCCGCGCGTCCAGCTCCTTCAACCAGTGAAGCGTTTCGCTCTGGAAGTAGGCGATGGGTACGCCGTCCAGGTAGGCCACGCGAAGGCCCACCTGGGCAGGCACGCGAGCGCCCGGCGTCAGCACGCCCACCAGGTTGAGCGGATCGCAGGCGGACACGGCGACGACGCTGCCCTCCGGCTCCTGCCTGCGCACCAGGCGAAGCTGCTCCACCGCCTCCGGCAGCGCGAACTGCTCGCCGATGAAGCCGCCGACGAAGCGCCCACCCCGGACCTCGCCCCGCGCCTCCATCTTCCGGTAGACGCGCAGCAGATCCCGCCAGCGTGGGGCCGAAGGCTCCCGGGCCGGCAGCTCCGGAAAGACGACGCCATAGCGCAAGAGAAGCTGGTACGCCCTGGCCTGCATCGCATCTTCCGGCGGCGTCTCGACCGGCGAGGCCAGCAACGACCACCGGCTGGCGGGCAGGCGACGCCGGGCGCTCGTTCGGAGGCGCGGGTGCTGCCGCACCTGGCGGGCCACGCCGCTGACCAGCCCGCGCACCGCTCCAAAGCCGTCCGCCGTCACCAGGCCCGCAGCCGCCAGCTCCCACAGCGTCTCCTCCACCACGGATGGCAACTGCCGGGTACCGGCGATGACCTCCGGCAGGAACGAAGCGCCGTGCTTCTCCAGGTAGCGCAGCGCCTCGCCCGCCACGCCCGGGACGCCTTCCGTCTGGGGCAGAGGCCCTTGCAAGAGCCAGGGCAGCGATTCGCGCAAGGCCAGGGTGATGGGCGTGTTCCTGGAGAGGGCTTGCCCCCTGACGCCGGCCTCTTCCTGGGTATGCTTACGGCTGGGCCGGCCCCAGAGGACCTCGCCGCTCAGGCAGACCTCGTCCAGCATCAGGGGCGAGTAGCCTTTCACCCGCGCCTGCAGGACCTCCGTTTCCCACGCGCCGGCGGCGGCCTCGTACCCCTGAAGCTGCTCGATGACGTCCAGGATGCCGTCTTCGCCGCGTCGAAGCTCCGCGGGATACACGCCCTGCCAGCGGAACAGGAAGCGGATGAAGTCGGCTGTAGAGACAGGCTGGACCTCCTTGCGCAGCGTTGCGATGGTCGCCCGGTGTATGCGGGCCAGGATGCGGCGGTCGCACCACTCTTCTGAAACGCTTCCTGGCGTGAAGCGGCCCCGCAGAACGCCTCCGTATCCCTCCAGGCGAGCCAGCGCCGCTTCCACAGATGCCGCGTCCATGCTCAGGGCCTGCGCCATCCCCTGCGCTGCGAAAGGGCCGGAGCATTCGGCGCGGCTGCGCACCAGGATAAAGCGAGCCTCCTCCTGGTCTATGGGGACATGTGTAGGGGCAGGGTCCCCCTGCCCTGGGCGGTGAAACGCCGCCCCTACATCAGCCAATGATTGCATTGGCTCAATCCTTGCCCCCGGAAACGCCACAGCGATCAGCGGGACGCGCTCCACCGCAACCCAGGCGGTGCGTCCCTCGCCATAGGCAGCCGTGACGGCCCGCCCGCTCTGGACAAGGGCCGCGAACCACTCCGGCCAGCGGGCCAACTCCACCTCATGCGCTCCCCTCCCGATGTCTGCCTCCGGCAACATGCCCAGCGTGAGCAAGGCGTCGTGTAGCTCATCGGCGTCACGGACGACAGGCCAGGCGTCCGTTGCCGCCTGCTCGATGGCTTTCGGGTCCAGCGCCGCAAGCTCCCGCGCATCCTCGGGCAGGGCGCGGCGCAGCGCGACGGCACGGGAACGCCGCTCCTCCAGGGGCGCGTCGTCCAGGAAGGCGTAGGGCAAGGCGTTGAGGATCTGGTGGCTGAAGACCGAGGGCTGGGTCGTATCCCGGGCGTAGACCTCGATCTCGCCGCCGTAGATAGCCTCCAGCACGGCCTTCAGCCCCTCGATGCTCATGGCCTCGGTGAGGCAGTCGCGCATGGTCTCGAAGACCAGCGGGTTGTCCGGGACCTCGATGTCGCCGGGCATGGCGTTGTCCTGGCAC
>JACQUI010000326.1 GCA_016210395.1 Chloroflexota bacterium
CACTTCCAGCACACTGTCCATTGTCGGCTCCCTCCTTCTGGGATGATGGGTCTTGATCTACCACATCTAACCACAGGTCAGGGAGCCGCTTCAATTTCAACTAACTATAGGACACCCTCAAGATTCGCCGTCCGATGTCGTTCGTCCAGAACGTTATGGACTATGAATTGCTTGCCCCACTCATGGCGCGTAGCTTTGCCATAGTCATAGTTCTGTTGGAGACTGTCCTTGCCGTGGGATTCATTGTAGGCTATCACCCAGACTGGCTTCTGGTGCTCGCCTTCGCGGTATTGGCCATGTTTCTAGCGGGCGGTATCTTGACCCTCAAGAGGGGCAAGAAAGTCTTGTGCGGGTGCCTTGGAAACAGTAACGAATGGATTTCCAGGCGCTCTCTGGCCAGATTGCTGATATTGCTCAGCGGAGTCGTGTATCTGATTGCTCTGAGATTCGTAGGAAACCTTCACTGGCCTGGCCTGGGCGCTCTATACAGCGCGGGATGGGCGAATCTCATTGCTACGATAGTGGTTGCGATTTGGCTAATGGTTGTGGCGAGTTGGGTCCTAAGCATAGGCGAGTTGGGTTTCATGATTCCGAAGACATTGCGGCGAAGGATATCCTGACCAGGCGGAGGTAATGTATGAATGAAGTGGCTCCAATCTTCTGGGCATCCTACGTTGCTTTGTGGGTCCTCGTGGTCCTTCAAGGGGCTATTCTTATGGGCGTGGTTCACATGGTCCACGAAATCTCACAAGCAGGAGCAGGCGCTTTGAAGCGGGAGGGTACCGGTGCTGCCTGGCAGGGTATGCAGGCCCCGGAGTTCGAAGCTGTGGATGTGGCAGGTAGGTTGGTCCGCAGCGCAGACTACAATGGTCAAACCAGGGCTCTATTGTTCGTTTCACCCACTTGCCCTGGATGTTTGGTTACGCTTAGTGAAATGCGTGCTCTGCGTCAGAAGGCAAGGGGTGACGTGATATTCATTTGCCGAGCGCAACCTGATGAATGTGCCAAGCTAGCCGAGAAGTCCGCGCTGGACGCGCCAATCATACCGGATGTAGGGGAACGAATTAGCCGTCTGTTTGGGATTTCAGCGGTACCAATGGCTGTCATAATTGATGGAATTCAACGGATCCAGCGCTATGGTCATCCAGTTTCAGTTGGAATGACAGAGGTGTTGGGCGATGGCGTGGCGGTGAACGACATTGGAGCGCATGGAAACGGACAGCATAGGGTCAAGCCGGAGGCATAACAATGTTAGCCCAGAACGATGCCACAACTGTCAGAGTGGAGAAGATGACCCTGGTCATCGCGACCGTTTTCATTGGCCTGGGTGTGGCTTTGTTAGGTGTTCAACCTGAATACGGGTTGTTCGCGGGAGCGGTCGTACTGGGTTGGATTCAACTGACCGGACCTTGAGGTGCGTCGCTCATTGGAGCGACAGCGCCCCTCGGGAAGGTGGCAGGGAAGAGAGGAACGTGGCTGCTAAGTGTATTTGCCTACTCTGTTGCGGGCAGCGTGAGCAGCGTGGTCGTCGGCGCTTTCCTCGGCTGGATGGGCAGACTGCTGTTGCCAGCCCAGATGAGCGCGGTTCATTTCGTGGTGCCTTTGCTTGTTGCGGCAACAGCGCTCGCCCGAGATTTGGGATGGCGCCAAGTGCCGTTTCCGCAGTTGAAAAGGCAAACACGAAGCACGTGGGCCAGAAGATTCCCGTTGCCGATACCGCCAATATTGTGGGGAGCTGATATTGGTCTCATGTTCAGCACCTGGCTCACCTTCCCTGCGGTCTGGGTGTTTGTGGTAACCGCTCTATTCACAAGAAACGCGGCCTTCGCCGGGGCCCTATTCATGGCCTATTGGCTTGGTAGGGCTCTGTCAGTTTGGCTAGCGCCCTTATTGATGGAAGACGCCTGCTCCACGTCTCAGGTGTTGGCCAGTATTAGGCAGGTTCGTAGGTCACTTCAGTGGCCTCACCGCTTAGTACTGGGTTGGTCGCTTCTAGTCCTGGTGGTCTGGATGGGTCAATCCCAGATGGTATGACAGAGTTTGCTGTTGGTTGGTCAAGAGTCCGAGGCGTCGAGGCCAAGACGGGGGGAGGGTAACAAGGTGTCTGTAGAAAAGTTGGTCGAAAGGTTCGGAGAACACCTTAGCCGGCGCCACTTCCTTGTAAGGGCGGGTGCCTTCGCCGTAGGCGCGTCTCTTGGCCTCATGGGTGGAAGACCCGGAAAAAGATCACCTATGGTCGTCGAAGCAACCCATACTTGCCCAAACTTGTGCTACGAAGATTCTGGGTCATGCTCAGGATGCGACTGTATCTGGTGCTGGCAGGAGTGTGTGAACGGAGTCGCATTGTACAACTGCTGCGAGTGCTACATGCCTCCTTACAATGGACCCTGCAACGGCCAGGACTGCGAGAATGTCGGGTGCTCATACTCTCAATATCTGGGGTCGTGCGGTGGTGGCGGTGATGACCGCCCTGGCGCGCCATAGCGCACATATTTGGGAGGCTGCTCTATGACTAAGCTCCCGCTGCTGTTTGTCGCCTTGGCCGCCGTCATCCTCGCTGCGTGCTCTGCCAGTCCTGGGAAAGCGCCTTCTGTTGCCGGCGCTACAGCTCCAGAGCCTACAGCAACGCCGTGGGCGTCTACGCAGGAGTGCCCGCTTACTCCAGTTCATGTGGCCAAAGGAGCCATCCCCGGCACTGCGTGGAGGGACCCCTTCGGATCGGGTACCGTTTGGTACAAGAGCGAAGACAACCAGCTATGGGCTATGACCGATGCTAGCTGGCGCGCAGGCAAAAGTGTGAGAAACAAGGTACCCATGCTCAAGCCGAAGGGGGCTCACGTGGAGGTGACGGGGACGAGATTAGATGGAGACGGCCAGCTAACCGCTCTCGTTGGAGACGGGTACCCAGACGACTTTCAGGCGTCAGTGCTCATGTTCCCCTCTCCTGGGTGCTGGGAAATCGAAGCCAGGGCTGGGGATTCTCTGTTGCGGTTCGTTGTCTACGTCTATCGTGACCCCGTGCCATAGGCGAGTATCGCGCACCCCCATTACTGACTGTCGTCCAGGCGGCCGCGCGCCCGGACTTTCGTCACCTTGTATCTGTACTGCTCTAGCTTCTCGCCCGGCCTACCCCCCCAGCAGGCTTCCGCCGCCCCGGATGCGCATGATGTCCACCACCGCGATCACCAGCGCCAGGCCCAGCAGCACGGCGAGGCCCACCATGTGCACCAGCGACTCGAACTTGGGCGGCACGCGCCTCCCGCGGCCTATCCACTCGATGAGCAGGAAGGGCAGGCGCCCGCCGTCCAAGGCGGGCAGCGGCAGGATGTTGAACACCGCCAGGCTCAGGCTGATGACGGCAGCCAGGTTGAAGGTAATCATGGCGCGGTCCTTGAGGCTGAAGCCGGGCTCGCTGCCAACCTCCTCGAAGGTCTGGGCCATGCCGATAGGGCCGGCCACCTGGGGGGCTTTGCCGCCCGCCAGCCACTTGGTGACCTCATTCTTGGTGATGATGATCACGTCCGCCATGGCCGTGAAGCCCCTGCCCACCGCGGTCCACGGGGCCATACTGCGGCTGACGCGCTCTGTTTCGAGAGTGGTCACGACGATGCCCGTTGCGCCTTCGCCCTCCGGGGGCTTCAGGCGGGGCATGATGCGCAGCAGCATGTCTCGGCCGTCGCGCCGGACAACCCATTCCATCTGTTCGCCCAGTTTCAGGCTGATGCGATAGCCGACGTCGCCCTGGTTGTCCAGCTTGTGGCCGTCCACAGAGACGATCTGGTCGCCTGGCTGGATGCCCGCGGCCTCGGCCGGCGACCCTGCGGCCACCTCCCTGACGGTCACTTTGCCCACAACCACGTCCTGTGGGATCATGAAGAGGACGGCGAAGAGGACCAGCGCGGTGACGGCGTTCATGAACGGCCCGGCGGCGATGACGAGGAAGCGGGTGAGGACGCTCTTGCCTGCGAGGCTGCGCGGCTCAGACGGGTCCTCTTCTCCCACCATCTTCACGAAGCCGCCGAAGGGGATGGCGTTGATGGAGTAGAGCGTTTCGCCCTTCTGAGTGCCCCAGAGACGGGGCGGGAAGCCCATGCCGAACTCCAGCACCTTGACCCCGGAGGCCTTGGCGACGAAGAAGTGGCCGGCCTCGTGCACCAGTATCAGCACGGCCAGCAGGAGGATGAACGCTACAATGAGAAGGACTGATGTCAGCATGTGGTCCTGTTTCTCTGGGATTTTTCATGCCCACGCTCATGGGCATACTTACAGATGATAACGCCTCTCAGCTTTTCCTGGGTGGCAGACGTTCTCATTCTCACCCGCCCGCCCTGGTGCGCTGGGGGACACTCCCAGCAGCCCCCGGCCTTCGGCAAGCTCAGGGCA
>JACQUI010000320.1 GCA_016210395.1 Chloroflexota bacterium
AACTGGGACGAAGTCGTAACAAGGTAGCTGTACCGGAAGGTGCGGCTGGATCACCTCCTTTCTAGGGAGCACTTCCGCCGAAAGGTGGAACACTCCTAGGTCGGTCGGTAGGCGCCTCTCGTAACGGCTGTGGTATGACCAACCGCAGCCCAGACGCCGCCGGACCTGGTCACTGTTTCTGGACTCACTCGTGAAACTACTGCTTCCTTCCACTGTCTACAGGTTAAGATACCAGAGATACAAAGAGGCCCCGCTTATGAGTGGGGCCTCTTCTTTTGCAAACAGCACGCTTCCCGATCAGCAAATTGCCCCTTCCCCTTTGGGGAAGGGGACAGGGGTTAGATCTGCCCACCTGCCATCCTCCCCTTTCGCGTCCATCCCTAGCATCGCTACCATGGAGCAATCAGCACTCCGGCGCCCGAACGTCCGTTGCCCCGTGGATCGGAATTGTTTCTTCAGAAAAAGAAAACCAATTGCCTGGGGCGCTCCCCAGCTATGCAGCCTCCTGCAGCTTGTTCGCGAGGTCTCGGCCTGAAGTAGGCGGCGGCAACGGCTTGCCTTCCTGCCGGTAAAGCTGTGTCGCCTCCTCCGCGATCTGGCACAGCTCCTCGAACACGGCCTTCTCGTCTGGCCCGTGGCACCCGCCGTACACGAGGCCTGGGCAACTGCCTACATAGCACTGGTCCTCTTCGGACCATTCCACGATCTTCACGTATCTCGCGCTGTCCTTCATTCTTGCTACGGCTCAACACGAGTGATCCAAGTGACCTTGTCAAAGTCCGTATCGTAGCTGTACACCTCCGAAATCCCCTGGCTTTCCATGTAGGCCGCACTGAAGGCATCCACGAAGCTCATCGAGGTCCCGCAATACAAGTCGAACGTTTGCTTGTAGAGGCCCTTGTTGGGGAGACGCAATCCGCGCAGCCAGACCATCGGCTCCAAGAGGGCCCGCACCCGGTCTCTGGCCATCCGATAGAGGCGCGGAGACTGCAGGACAAAGACAACCTCCGCAATAACGGCGTCGCTCGTCAACGCCGTCTCCTCGTTGCCCTCCAGTCGCCGAAAGAGGGCAAACGAAGCCTGGGCCTTCGCTTCATCATCTCGTGTCAGGTAGCGTATGAACACGCTTGTATCCAGAAAGCGGGTCATCTGCCCTCCCTCGCCGCTTCTTCTGCCATCTCTTCCTCTACAATCCGTCGGATGGCCTGGAAGTCCTCGGGACTGTGCAAGGGCCGCACAGACCCAAAGCCTGCCAACAACGTAGACTTGATGGGCAGGAGCCGCAACTCACCGTCCACCATCTCAAACGCTACCTTGTCTTTGGCCTCAATGTTCAGGGCTTTCCTTAGCTCTCCAGGAATCGTCACCTGGCCCTTTTCTGTGACTGTAGTAACATACCTTGCCATCATAACCTCCTTATGCAGGTATTACCTATGGTAGCAACTACTACGCCTCAAGTAAAGCACGGTCACCCCACCAGCATCGCGTCTCCAAAGCTGTAGAAGCGGTAGCCAGCCTCCACCGCCGCCTGATACGCCTCAAGCACGCGCTCCCGTCCCGCGAAGGCGGAGACCAGCATGAGCAGGCTGGAGCGCGGCAGGTGGAAGTTGGTGACCAAGGCGTCCACCAGGCGGAACCGGTGCCCCGGTAGGATGAACAGGTCTGCCCAGCCGCCGCCTGCGCGGAGCGCGCCGTCGCCGGCCTGCTCCGCCAGCAGCGCAGCCTGCTCCAGCGTCCGCACCGTCGTGGTGCCCACCGCCACGATGCGCCTGCCCTCCGCCCTGGCCCGCGTAACGGCCTCCGCCGCAGCGCCGGGCATCTCCCAGAACTCCGTGTGCAGCTTGTGTTCCCGCGGGTCGTCCTCCTCCACCGGCCGGAACGTGTCCAGCCCCACGTGCAGGGTGACATAGGCCGTCTCTACGCCTGCTCCGGCCAGCCTCTCCAGCAGCTCTGGCGTGAAATGCAGGCCCGCCGTGGGGGCCGCCGCGCTGCCCGTCTTCCGGCGGTCCGCGTACACCGTCTGGTAGCGCTCTTTGTCCAGCAGCGGTGCGTGGATGTACGGCGGCAGCGGCATCCGGCCGACCTGCTCCACACGTGCCTCGTCGCTCAGCTCCACCCACAGCAGGCCATCGCCTCCCCGCTCAACGACGCGCGCCTGAAGGCCGCCGTCGCATTCCACCATCGCTCCCACGCGAAGGCCGCGTCCGGGGCGTCCCAGGCACTGCCACACGCCGGGCCGCTCCCGGCGCAGCAGCAGCAGCTCCACCTGGCCGCCAGTGCCTGCGCGTCTGCCGTAGAGCCGCGCAGGGAGGACGCGGCTGTCGTTGAGCACAAGGAGGTCGCCTTTTCTCAGGAGGGAAGGCAGGTCGTAGAAGTGATGATGGGAGAGTGCTCCCGTGGACCTGTCCAGGCGCAGCAGCCGGGCGTGGTCGCGGGGCTCAACCGGCGTCTGGGCAATGGATTCCCTGGGCAGGGAATAGTCGAAGTCACTGGTGCGCACGGTCAGCCTCGGAATAGCCGCATGATGAGCGTGAGAAGGAGGCTCAGCCCAATACTGACCAGCAGCATAGTCATGATGGGGACGTAGATGGTGAAGCTGCCCCTGTGGAACACGAAGTCCCCCGGAAGACGTCCCAGCCCCGCTTTGCCGCCTAGCATGAACAGGAGGCCCAGAAGGGCAAGCGACGCGCCGACGAGCAGTAGGGCTCTCCCCAACTCTTCCATTCCATCTCACGTCCTGCGTCCTAGTGGAACTCTCTGGCGATGACCATCTCCAGCAGGGCCAGGGTCCCCAGCCCGAAGGAGATGACGCCTCCACGCCGCGCCCGCTGCCGGAGCCTGGAAGCCTCGTCCGGCGTGGCCTGGCCCTTCTCGGAAAGCGCCTTCAGCCGCGTGAGCGAGCCCGTCACCATCCTCCATCTCACCAGGAACATTGCCACCGCCAGCAGAAAGCCAAGGAAGATCGAGCGGCCCCAGTCGGTCCTGAAGAGGTTCTCCAGGCCGTCCAGCCCGAGGGTGCGTATGACCAGCAACCCGCCGGTGACAAAGACGAACGCAGCGCTGACAGCCAGGCCCCGTGAGGCCCGCGCCTCTATGGCAACGGCAGCCGGGTCCTGCGCCTCCGGAGGGAGCCTCCTCAGCCCGGGCTGCATGAAATGCACCGCGTAGGCCACGCCGCCAAGCCAGACCACCGCCGACAGCACATGGGCGAATCGCAGAACAACCGACGTCCAGTCCATGGGCTATCTCGCCCTGGCCGAGGAGGGCTGTTCCTCCAGCGCAAGCTGGGCCGCCTTCAGCGTGTTCACCAGCAGCATGGCCACGGTCATCGGGCCGACGCCTCCCGGAACGGGCGTGATTGCCCCTGCCACTTCTTTCGCCCCCTCATAATCCACGTCGCCAACAAGCTTGTAGCCGCGCTTCTTCCCTGGGTCTTCCACGCGGTTGATGCCCACGTCTATGACCACACCCCCGTGCTTGATCATATCAGCCCTGATCATACCGGGCCTTCCCGCAGCGGCCACCAGGATGTCCGCCTGGCGAGTGAAGCGCCCCAGGTCGCGTGTGCCCGTGTGGCAGATGGTCACCGTGGCGTTTGCCCCATCCAGCTTCTGCGCCAGGAGCATGGCCAGGGGCTTCCCCACCAGGTTGCTCCTGCCGCAAATGACCACGTGCTTCCCGCCTGGGTCGTTCCCTGTGCGCACCAGGAGCTGCTGGACGCCGAAGGGCGTGGCGGGTATGAACCTCGGCTCGCCCATGGCCAGCAACCCAACGTTATGTGGGTGCAGGCCGTCCACGTCCTTTCGAGGATACAGCGTGTGAATGACTTTCGACTCGCTGACCTGGGGAGGGAAGGGGAGCTGCGTCAGGATGCCGTGATAGTCATTGTCGTTGTTAAGCCGGTCCACCAGGCGTAGCACCTGCTCCTGTGTGGCGTCATTCGGCAGGTGGAACGTCTCGGTGGCTATGCCCACCTCCTGGCAGGCCTTCTCCTTGCCACGCACGTAGGAGGCAGAGGCCGGGTTGTCGCCTACAAGCACCACAGCCAGGCCGGGCTTCACGCCCCGGCGGTGCTCCATATCACGGACTTTCGCTGCTACCTCGTCGCGCACCTGCTGGGCGATCAGGGCGCCATCAATGACCGTCGCTGCCACAGGCCCTCCTTAGCTTTGGTTCGTGTCCATGATAGCACAGGGAGGTTCGCTGGAGCGTGCGGCGCGTGTTTTCGCCGGCATCCCTATGCGATACAATGCCCTGGCCATTCAGTCTATTCCATTGCCGGGAGACACGCGTGAAATTCGCTTTTTTCGTCTTGAACCAGTGGCAACCCAACGAGAGCATGGCCGCGAAGATCAAGGAAGGCGTGGAGCAGGTAAAGGCTGCCCGCCAGGCGGGATTCGACATGGTGTGCACGGGCCAGCATTACCTCTCCTATCCCTTCCAGATGCCAACGACCATGCCCTATCTGGCCCACCTGGCAGCTGCCGCTCAAGGCATGTACCTTGGGGCCACGGTGCTGCTTCTGCCTTTGCTGCCGCCCGTGGACGTGGCGGAAGCGGTGGCGACGCTGGATGCCATGAGCGGGGGCAAGTTCATCCTGGGCGTAGGCCAGGGGTACAGAGCGGAAGAGAACATCGCTTTCGGCACCGGGCCTACCCTGAAGGAGCGGGCCGCCCGCATGATGGAGTCCCTGGAGGTGATGAAGCTCCTGTGGACGCAGGATGAGGTGGAGTTTCACGGCGCCTACTACCATATCCCGAAGGTCAAGATCGCCACGCGAACGACCCAGAAGCCTTATCCGCCCATTTGGGTGGCCGCCAACAGCGACCAGGCGGTGAAGCGGGCAGCGCGCGCCGGCTATCCCTGGCTCATCAACCCGCACACCACCATTGGCACGCTGGAGGGGCAGGTACGTCTCTACCGTGAGGCCGCAACCAACGCCGGTCGTGTCGCTTCTGATGGACTCCCCATCCTGCGGGAGCTGTATGTTCACCAGCGCAGCGCCTCCGCATTCCAAAAGGCCCAGCCCTATCTAGAGCCGAAGTACCAGGCCTACGCATCGTGGGGCCAGGACGAAGTGCCTGGGCAGGAGACCTTCCGCGTGCCCTTTGAGACGTTGGCAAAGGACCGCTTCTTGCTGGGCGATCCGGCCCGCATAGTGGATGAGGTGCATCGCTATCAGGAGCGCCTGGGCCTGGGCCGAATGGTGTTCCGAATTCAGTGGCCTGGTATGCCCCATGAGGATGTCATGCGTCAGCTCGAGTTGTTTGGCAAACACGTTGCGCCATCCTTCTCCTAGGGAGGCAAGGAGATGACGACGGGAGAGGCCAGAAAATAGACGCGAAAATGTTGCAATTCCACAAGATATTCATCTATAATGGCCTCTGTTGGCCATAGTCCAGGTATCAACCATGTTGCACAGTTTCACAGGCACTGGGTGACCTTGGTGGAGCCAAACACATACAACTGGAGACTCAGGAGGTCATCCGATGCTTGGTAGCGACAAAACCCTAGTGTGCTCGAACTGCGGCTCGCAGTTTACGTTTACGGCGAGTGAGCAGCAGTTCTACGCCTCCAAAGGCTTCACCAACGAGCCGAGGCGTTGCCCCACCTGCCGGGCAAGCCGCAAGCAGGACCGCGATAGCGGCGGCATGCATGGCAGCAGTTCGGGCCCCCGCCAGATGTACTCTATCGTCTGCGCCGGTTGTGGCAAAGAGGCCCAGGTGCCATTCGAGCCACGCCAGGGACGGCCTGTCTACTGCAACGACTGCTACAGCAAGGAGCGCGCCAGCGGTGGCGGCGGCTCTCGCGGGTACGGCCGTTAGCCTGGCGGACGAGCCACGATAACCAAAAGAGGGGCGGTCTGTGTACCGCCCCTCTCCGTTTGGCCTGACATGCTCCCGTAGGAGACAACGATACCGTGCCAACCAATGGCCACCGCCGCCCCCTGACCCTCCTCCATGCAGCAGACCTCCACATGGGCAGCGACACCAGCGTACTGGAATCGCTCAAAGGGCTGGATGCCCTGGTCGAATCTGCTCGCAGCCTCTCAGCCGACGCCGTGTTGATCGCGGGCGACCTCTTCGACGCCCAGAACATCCCTCATGATGTGGTCCGCCGGACCTTCGCAGCCCTTGCGGAGATTGGGCGGCCTGTGGTTGTCGTTCCCGGCAACCACGATACGTTGCTTGTGTCCCCTGTGTTCAGGGAGACGCCATTGCCCGCCAATGTTCGTGTCCTGCTGACGGCGGAAGGCGAATCGGCAAAGCTGGACTCGCTGGACCTCACCGTGTGGGGCAGGCCCGTCTACGACCATTCGCCGGCCTTCAGGCCGCTGCAGGGCATGAGGCCGCGTCCGGACGGCGGCTGGTACGTGGCCCTGGCGCACGGCCTGGTGACCGGCAGCGCCGGCATGGTGGGACGCTCCTCACCCATCTTGCCTGCAGAGTTGGCACAAGCCCAGTGCGACTACATAGCCCTGGGGCACGTCCACCAGTTCAGGCAGGCGTCCCGCGGCGGCCCTCCCGCCTTCTACTGCGGCGCGCCATCAGGCGTCAGCGAGCCGACTATGGCCGTGGTGCGCCTGCACCCCCAGGAAGGCGTCTCGGTTGCGCCGGTCAAACTGTAGCGCATTGCGTAACGCACCTAATTAATCTTGTAGGGGCGGGTTTCAAACCCGCCCCTACATATGCCTGCAGCGCTACCGGCCCTTTTCTGAGCTTTGCTCGGTTTCAGTCCATGTGCTTCCGCGCTAGCTCTCCCTTCCGGCCGCTGCCGTGGCAACGCCTGTCTTGGCCGCCAACTGCTGGTCCAGCAGCAACAGGCCCATGCCGTTGTTGTTCCCCACGAGCCGCACGTGCTCCAGGATCTCCTCCAGCGTTTTCTCCTCCTCCACCTGCTCGGTGACGAACCATTCGAACAGCACGTGGGAGGAATAGTCCTTCTCCGCCTGGGCCATCTCGTAGAGCTTGTGGATATCCTTTGACACCTGCCGCTCGTGGTCCAGCGCGGCTTCGAAGGCTGCCTGCACCGACTGGAAGTGGTTGATGGGCTGCGGCAAGGCCTTGACCTCTATGCGGCCTCCTCTGTCGGCGAGGAAGTCGAAGAGCTTCATGGCGTGTGAGGTCTCTTCCACGCTGTGACGCCTCATCCACGTGGCGAACCCTCGCAGGTTCCGGAGCTCAAAGTGCCCGGCAATTGAAAGGTAGAGCTGTGAGGCGTACTGCTCCCTGGCGATCTGCTCGTTGATGGCATTCTGCAGTGAATCGCTGATCATCATCCACCTCCTTGATTCGCCTCCGTCACATCCTCCAAACCTCGCGTGGTGCGCTCTGGTGTCCCACTGGACTGCCAATTGGGGACCGCTTGCCGTTGTCGCTCCTTTCTTCGTCGAGACGACAGGATAGCCGACAATCATTCGTAAGGAACGGTATCATCCCCTATGGAATGAATCAAGCCCCATAGGGCGTTCACGCCCTGGCCATGCTTCCCAGTGCAAGCGCGAGCACGTTGGAGCGGGGCTGGACAGGGGCTGGACAACCCTTTCCAAAGAGGTGATGCTGCCCTACAATTCCTCTTGCCCCTATGAGCAGTGGGGCCATCCAAATTCGAGGCCAACAGGGACCATCTCTTGAGCGTCAGCGTCATACCAGCCTACCGCGTGGTGAAGAAATTCGTGAAGGACGTGGAGAGCATGCCCGCCGACGCTGCTCTGGACTCCCTATGGGCGAATTTGCGTACTTATGTGCACCACATGCTGGCCGTTGCCGAGCCCCCCTTTGCGGAGATGGGCCCCAGGATGGCCCTTTCTCAACTTGGCGACCCTGACCTTCCCGACCTCTCCCGCGCACTGGAGGCGCTGGAATCAGGCCAGGCGAAAGAGGTTGCAGAGACTACACTGCAGCGGTGCGCTGCGGAGCTGCCCAGGCCTGACCTTTCAGCCAGGGTGCTGTTGCTGCCGGGCGACGGCCAGAGCCGCGTATTGACCGGCCAGATGAACGGCGTATTCGGCGTGAGCCTCGGCGCTCAGGCCACCTTGCTGTTCCTGTGGCCCACCGCCGACTGGCAAAGGTGGCTCGGATACACCATTGCGCACGAGTACTACCACCTGGTGCGCAACCTGCTCTTGCCCCGGCGCATGAGCGCGGGCAGGCTCGTGTATCAAAAGACCCAGGAGCCGGAGACGTTGCTGGATGCCATGGTCGTAGAGGGCATGGCAGATGCCTTCGCTCTGGGCCTGTTCGCGGACCTCTCGCCTGCCAGCATTCACGCCCTATCTCCCGAAGCGGAACTGCAAGTGTGGCCCAAGGTGAGACGCCGGCTGAGCGCATCGGATTCTTCTGAAATCCGCCGTTTCCTGTTTGGCGACAACGACCGGGCGCCGGCGTGGACAGGCTACGCCATCGGCTACCGTGTCGTGAAGGAGTATCTGGCCAAGCATCCTTTTGCCCGTCCAGCCGGCATGGTGGGGATGCCGGCGCGGACCGTCTTTGAGGCCAGCCAATATCACCCAAGCCTGGTGCCCGCCTAAGAGGCCACTTTCATGAACTGCCCGAACTGCGGCACAAGCAATCCAGACAACGCGGCATATTGTGGCCGGTGCGGCCTGGCCCTCCCAGCAGGGCAACCCGCACCCTCCGCCACGAGCGCGCAGCCGTCCCCCGCCGATGCCATCCCGCCGAGCACTCTCGGACAGCTCGTCAACCATACGTTTGGCGTCTACCAGCGGATGGGAGGAACGCTATTGCGGATCGTGCTGCCATCCCAGCTTCCCCTTCTGGCGGCCTCGGTGATCTCCAGCGAGACCCTCGTGTTGCTCCTTACCCTGGTTGGCTTGTTCACTAGCCTCCTGGCCAGCGCAGCGGTGGCGCACGCGGTCGCTCAGTTTTACGTCGGGCAGCGAGTCACCGTGGCAGGCAGCTATGTGGGCGCACTGAACAACGGCGTCTCCTTGCTGTTGAACGCCCTGGCCTTCTTTGCGGCAGTATTCGGCGCGTTGCTCCTCAGCCTCATGATCGTTGGCATACCGGTGCTCGTCTTCATCGTTGTGGCCTGGTTCTTCTATGTGCAGGCGGTTGTCATTGAAGGGAAGGGGCCCCTGGAAGCCATCGTACAGAGCTGGCGCCTGGTGCGCGGGATGTGGTGGCGCACCTTTGGCGTAGGCCTGGCCTTCTTGCTGCTGGTCATAGCATTGGGGTTCCTGTGCTCTCTCCCCGGCCTTGCTATGTACTCCTTGGCTGACAAAACGGCAGGCAACTTCATCATGACCTTGGGCAGCGTTTTGGCTGTCCCTGTTGCCTACGTCAGCGCGACGCTCGTCTACTTCGACCTCCGCGCACGCAAGGAGGGTTTGACCCTGAGCCGCCTCGCTGTGGAGTTGGGGGTTGCGCCCAGCGGCCAGCCATCAGAAGGCCCGGGACGGCCTCTATAGGGGACACGTAGAGATGCGCCGCTGCGAACGGGGAAGAAGAGGTGAGGGGAGACAGGCTGCTTGCCTGGCTACGCCACGAACCGCTGAAAGACCTCGTTCCCCAGCAGCTTGCCCTGGCTTGTGAGCTTCAGGCAACCGTCTTCCCACTGCAACAGCCCGATCTCCGATAGCTCGCGTATCTGGAGCGAATACTGCTCAGCCTGCCCGACGCCGAACCGCGCCCGGAACGCCGCATCCGAAACCCCCTCCGCAAGACGGAGGCCCATCATCATGTGCTCGCCCATTAAGGTTTGGGCGTTCACTGCGTCCGCCGATTCCAGCAGGCCGCGTTTCCTGAGCGTCTCGGGCATCCACTCTCCGCATGACAGATTGGCGCAAGCGGCGATGCGCCGGATGTACGCGCGCGGCGACTTGACGACCGCGAATCGCCATCCGTCAAGATAGGAATGCGCCCCCGGACCCACTCCCAGGTACTGCCGGCTGCGCCAGTAGGCGAGGTTATGACGGGCCTCGCGGCCAGGCAACGCCCAGTTGGAGATCTCGTAGTGCTGGTAGCCGGCGGAGGCCGCCATCTCCTGGGCCAGGAGATACATGTCCGCCGCCAGGTCGCCGTCCGGCTCCTGGACCTTGCCCGATCGCACCCAGGCCCACAGCGGCGTGCCCTCCTCCAGGGTCAAGCAGTACATGGAGAGGTGCTCCGGGCGGAGCTCCAGGACGCGGGACAAGGTGTCTTGCCACTGGGCAAGGGTCTGGCCTGGCAGGCCGAACATCAGGTCAAGGTTGATGTTGTCGAACCCTTCCGCCCGCGCACACCGGTACGCCTGCACCGCTTCGGCAGCAGTATGACGGCGGCCCAAAAGCTGGAGCAGGGCGTCGTCCAGGCTTTGCACGCCAGTGGACACGCGGTTGATGCCCGCGCTGCGCCAGGATTGCACGCGGTCCGGCGTGATGTCGCCTGGGTTGCTTTCCAGGGTGACCTCTGCGCCCGGCATGAGGAGGAAGGACGCGCGAGCAGTCTCCATGAGATGCTGGATGTGTTTTGGGTGCAGGTAGGAAGGCGTGCCGCCGCCGAAGAAGACGGTGGCTACATCCGGCTGTGCCAGCGCCTCTCCCCATAACCGCAGCTCTTCCGCCAGGGCATCCACGTATTGCGGGATGAGGTCTTCAATACCGGCGTAGGTGTTGAAGTCGCAATAGGGGCACCGTGTTTCACAGAACGGGATGTGGATGTACAGGGCGAGAGTGTCGCTCATACGTTGAACAGGAAGTTGATGATGTCGCCGTCTCGGACCGGATATGTCTTGCCTTCCAATCGCAGAACGCCCTGCCTGCGGGCCTCCGGCAGGCTGCCGCAGCGCACAAAGTCGTCGTAGCCGACGACCTCCGCGCGTATGAATCCCCGTTCGATGTCGGAATGGATCTGGCCGGCCGCCTTTACGGCGGGCGTGTCCAACGGGATGGTCCAGGCCCGGCACTCGTCTTCGCCTACAGTGAAGAAGGGGATGAGGCCCACCAGCTCGTAGGAGGCGCGGATGACCCTGGCGGCTGCGGACTCGCCGGCGCCCATGGTTGCGCGGAACTCCCCTTCATCCTCCGGCGTCATCTGCCCAAGCTCCGCCTCCAGCTTCCCGCACATTGCCGTTGCCAGCACCTTGGGCTTAGCCAGCCGTTCCTGCGCCTCCGCTTCGATCTTGGCGGCCTCGGGTAGCTGGTCTTCGCCGATGTTGAAGACGATCAGCAGCGGTTTTGCCGTTAGGAACTGGTAGTTGCTGATGGTCTTGTGCTCCTCGCCGGAGACCTCTTGCCGGCGGATGGGCACGTCTGCGGCCAGGCCGTCGCGCAACCGCTCCAGGAGGGCGGTCTCCTTCTTGGCCCGTTCCCGTTCCTGCGGCTTCGCGCCTCTCATGTCGGTCTCCAGCCGCTTGAAACGGCGTTCGATGATGGCCAGGTCAGAGAAGGCAAGCTCCATGTCCATCGCCGCGGCGTCGCGGTATGGGTCCACGGTGGTATTGATGTGTGGGACGGACGGGTCGTTGAATGCGCGCACCACGTGCAAGAGGGCGTCCGCACGTTGCAGTGCGTTCAGGTACTCCCCGCCGATCCCTTCGCTCTTGCCCAGCCCCTCGGGAGCGCCGGGGATGTCAGTGTAGCGGACCTCCGCGTACACCTCCCGCTTCGGCCTGAAGATGGCGGTGAGCTTGTCGAGGCGTGGGTCAACCACCTTGGCCACGCCCACGTTCATCTGTTGTCCTGTGCTCTGAGCGGACGTAGAGCGGATCAGCGCGTTGAAAACGGTGGTCTTGCCGCTCTTGGTGATGCCGATAATGCCGATGTGCATGGGCGGTGTTTCTGCTACCTCGCGTTATGCTGGGCCGGAGGGCCTGCGCGACTGCGGTTCCCCGGGCTATCCCTAGTGTAGCAGAAAGCAAGGGCTGGCCCCTGCATAGGCCTGGCCTGTGTGAAGGTTTCTTCAGCGGCTGCCCTAGCGAATAGCGTACAGCTTCCCCTGTTCCGTGCCGATGTAGAGCACGCCGCCTGCAAGGATGGGTGGAGTGGTGATCTCCTCGCCAATGTGGCGCCGCCACCGCTCGGCGCCGGTAGCGGCGTCATAGGCCGTGATGTCTCCGTCGCCGGGCGTCCTGTTGTCCCCCGAGGCAACGATGAGGCTGTCGCCGGAAATCAAGGGTGTTGTCTTTATCTTGCTGGGGCCCGTGATCTTCCAGGCCTCTTCGCCGGTGGCGACATCCAGGGCGCGCAACTGGCCGTCGTCAGTGCCCACAAACATACGCTTGCCGTCCGTAGACATATCGCTCATGACCTGCTGCCGCCGCTTGAGGCTGACGGTCCAGACCATTCCCGGTATGCCTGGCGGCGCCGGCGCCATGTTCCAGACCCACACGTTGAGCCAGATGGACCACACCGCTTTCTGGAAGGGAGTGTCTTTCTGGTGGTAGTTGAAGGCGATAATACGCTCCCCGCGAGTGCTCACGTAGGCGATGTCTCCAACAACGACCGGCGTCGTGTCAATCGCTGTGCCCAGGTTCACCTGGTTGCGCAGCGTTCCGTTGGAGGCATCGAGCAAGTAGAACTCGCCGTCCCTGGACCCCACGATGACGATGCCGTCAACGACAACCGGCGTGGCCATGACCCAGTCCTCAAGCTCGCGTTGCCAGCGGAGTTTTCCAGTCTGGGCGTCCAGGGAGTAGACGTGGCTGTCCGCCGAGCCGGCGTAGAGGGCGCCGTCCACAATGGCGAAGGAGGCGTAGAGGGCGCCGCCTGTGTGGAACCGCCAGCGTTCGATGCCTGTGACAGCATCCAGGGCAACGATGTTCCCGTCACGCAGACCCGCGTAGAGAAACTCGCCCGCCCTGACCAGGGCGGCGTTGACCGGCCCGCTGGTGTCGTATGTCCAAACTACGCTGCCGGAAGTCTTGTCCAGCGCCGCCACTCGTTTATCGCTGGTGGCAACGTAGACCCTTTGGCCGTCTACTGCGGGCGCTGACAGGATCGGACCCTCGGATACAAAGCTCCAAAGGGCCTCGCCCGTAGGCGCAAAAGCAGGACCCGGGACAGCGCTCGTGTGCAATGGGTCCCAGCCCGGCATTGTCCACTGGCCCTCCGGCGATGTGGCGCTCAGGAGCGTCGAGGGCTTCGGCAGGGGCGGGCGGACCTCAACGAGAACGAAGGCCCACGCGGCCAGCAGGGCCAGCGCCCCAGCGGCCAGAACGAGCTTCACGCTGCGATTGTGCCGCCGCAGTCCACTCAAGTAGCGGCTTGTCTGTAGCCTTGCCTCCTCGGCAGACACGACCTGCTGGCCGCTGAGCGGCAGCCAGCAGTTCTGGCACCGCAGGGCGGCGGCGGCGTTGCCCGCGCCGCAATGTGGGCAAACGACCCTTGCCCCGTCTTCCACGTCCGGCTGAGGTGCAATGGGTTGTGCGGTCACGGCGGAGGCGGCCCCTGTCGCAGCGGCCTTGTATACAGGGGCCAGCGCCTGCTGCCCCGCTGCCTGTTCCAGGGCCTGCACGAACTCGCCGCATGTGGCGTACCGCTGCTCCACCCGGCGGTGCAGCGCCTTCAGGAGCACGTCGTCAATTTCCCGGGACAACGTCTTCTCAATTCGGGACGGCGGCTCCGGCGTGGTGGTAAGCTGCCTGGAGAGGATCGTGTACGGGTTGAGCGCATCGTAGGGTATTTCGTTGGTGAGCAGCTCGTAGGCCACGGCGGCCAGGGAGTACACGTCGTTCCGCGCGTCGGGAGGCTGCCCCTGGGTCTGCTCGGGGGCGACGAACGACGGGTGCGGCGTGTTGACAGTGGTCCGGACCAGGGCGTAGCCGCCCTCAACCAGGGCGATTGTCCCAAAGTCGGAAACCTTGACCTGGCCGGTGTCCGGATCGTAGAAAACGTTGCTGGGGCGCACGTCCCGGTGCACGATGCCCTGCTGATGCGCGAAATCCAGGGCTAGAGCAGCCTGGCGGAGGATATGCAACGCCTCGCCAACGGGAAGGGTGGGGCTCCTGCGCGCCTTCAGCGTCGGCCAGGTGACGTACTCCATGACCACCGCTGTTCCATCGGCCCCATGCTCTACGCCAACGACTCTGACGATATTGGGGTGCTGCAGGGCCTGCGCCTTGGCCATGACAGGAAGGAACCGCTGGGCCATAGAAGGGTCCTGGGCGAAATAGCCAAGGAGCACCTTTACGGCTACAGGGTTGCCAGCGGCGTCCTGGGCCCGGTAGACGGTTGCGAGGCCTGTTGTGCCTATGCGGTTAGTGGCTGTGTACTTCCCGAAGAGTATAAAAGGCGCGGGGCTGGTAAGGGTCATGCACTATCCTTTGCAGCCACGCGCCCAGTGGATGCGCGACCGCCCGTGAAAAGCTATGATGAGATTCGCCGTAAGCCGCGAGGCCCACGGCAACTATTCCCATTCATAATGCACATTATATATGGATGAAATGACAAGGGGAACATGGCGAGCACAACCGGCAAGCAGGTCTACGTCTACTACGGCCCCGAGGACTTTGCCAAGAAGGAAGCCCTGGACCTGCTGAAGGCCTCCGTGGGATTGCCGGAGGTCCTGGATGCCAACACGACAACGCTGAAAGCCCAGGGCCTCACGCTCCAGCAGCTCCGTGATGTCTGCAGCGCGGTGCCTTTCCTTGCGGACCGCAGGCTGGTCATTGTTGAAGGCCTCATGGCGTCACTGGAGGAGCCCCAGGGCCAGCGCCCTCCCAGGGCGCGTTCTGCGCGCGGCCAGAAAAGCGGAGCCGAGCAGTGGGACGCGCTGCCGGATGCGGTGAAAGGCTTGCCTCCCACCACCATCCTGGTTTTCCTTGACCAAGAGCTGCGGCGTCCGCCGCCCCTTCTGAAGGAGCTGGCCGGCGTTGCTGAGGTGCGAAACTTTCTGCCTCCCAAAGACGAGGCCTTGCGCGATTGGATTAGGGGCAAGGCGGCGGCTCAGGGAGCGAAGATGACGCCCGCTGCGGTCAATGCGCTGGCCGATCTGGTGGGAGGCAACCTTTGGGCGCTGCAAGGCGAGATCGAGAAGCTGTCTTTGTACGCCGCCGGCCGCGAGATTCAGCCCGCCGATGTGGAAGACATCGTCCCCGACGCGCGAGAGGCCAGCATCTTTCAGGCGGTAGATGCCGTGCTGGCGGGGCAGGCCGGCAGGGCGCTCCATCTTGTTGAGGGCCTGCGGCAAGGGGGTGCAGAAGCGTCCTACATGTTCACGATGCTGGCGCGCCAACTCCGCCTCGTGCTTGTGGCGCAGGAGCTGATGGCCGCCCGCGTTCCCAGGGAGGAAATGCGCGGCCGGTTGGGGCTCAGCAGCGACTACGTCTTTCGTGTCGTGGAGGGCCAGGCCCGCAGGTGCAGGCCAGCCCAGTTGGAAGAAATGCTGCGGCACATTCTCCGCGCCGATGAGTCAATCAAGACTGGGAAGCTGGAGGAAGCGCTGGCGTTGGAGACGCTGGTGGCGGAGATGGCGCAACAAGCGGCGCGGCGGTAGCTCAGAGCGTGTGGACCTATCATGCCTCTTGTTTGTCGGCGTAGTGGACACCATTTGTCATGCTGAGAGCCTGTGAACTATTGACTGCGCTACGTTCGCCGGGGCCATGGGAGCCGCTGTGTCATTCTGAACGAGTTGGTCGGACGACGATTTCCTCCAGAAACGTTCCGCCTCGTGAAGAATCTCTCACGACCGTTGCCTTCCGCAGGGCTGCGGCAGCGGCCCGTCGCTGGCTGAACCAAAACTTCACAGGCTCTGAGCGAGGCGGTCAAACGACCACTGCCATCACCAGCGACTGCCTCGCGAAGAATCCAAGGCCTGTGCCAATGAAGACTAACCGCCTATGCAGAAAAGGAGCGCCGCAACGGCCTTCGCCTTGGATTCTTCGCCTGACTGCCGTCAGGGCTCAGAATGACAGTGGCGTTTGCTGCTCCACAAAACAAAGGCTCATTCGTTCACAGGCTCTCAGGCCACTCGCTCTTGGCTGTCAGCCTGCCGGCGGCGCTGGCGAGCAAGCGCGGAGCGGTAGATTGCCTCAAGATTTGTCCAGGTGGATGCCTTGATGCCCAGCGTTTGCTCCAGGTCCAGGGCAATATCGCTGGTAATGGCCTTTCTCCCCTGACAGATGTCTTTGATCGTCTGAATGGGCCTTTCCATTTTCTCCGCCAGTTCCGCCTGGGTCATCCGCCGCGCACGCAATTCCTCACACAAGGTGCTACCAGGTGGAATGGCCAGGTCACTCTCCAGCTTTTCCTTAATCGCCATAGTGATTGGCTCGCTTATTGGCTAGCCGCCTGCTCCAAACCGTGTCGCCAGGCATGGTCAATGCGCTCCAGGGGGAGGTCTACTGCTCCCTCAATTGAAAAGCGCTCCCCGCCCACGACCCCTAGCGCCACGCGAGGCGTCGCTTCTTGCGCGCAGAGTGCTGCCAGCCGGGGCAATGCGCCCTGGGGAAGGGACACGACGATGCGGGACTGGGCCTCGCCGAAGAGGGCCGCGTCCCACCGTCCGTTGATGGGGAACTCGCCGCGAAACCCCAGGCCGCCCAGGATGGCGCTCTCCGCCAGCGCCACGGCCAGGCCGCCGTCGGAGCAATCGTGGGCCGAGCTAAGCAGCCCCTCCTGGATGGCGCGAAGGCAGGCCCGCTGCACGCGCGTCTCCAACGCGAGGTCAATGGCAGGCTGGCCGGCCACCAGCCCATGCGCAAGCTCC
Organism: Chloroflexota bacterium; assembly: GCA_016210395.1. Lineage (GTDB taxonomy): Bacteria > Chloroflexota > Dehalococcoidia > Lucifugimonadales > JACPCL1 > JACPCL1. The sequence goes on from JACQUI010000320.1 coordinate 16,647, forward strand.
AGGCATTCGCTGCCGGCCAGAGTCGCGGCATCGCCCGCTACGTGGGTGCAGCCGAGGAGCACCACCACGTCGCCTTCCCGCTGGAAGCCGGAAGGGCATCGCCTTGTCACGTCGTCCAGCATGCCCAGCGCGCCAATGGTGGGCGTGGGGTAGACCGGCCCGCCCCGCGTCTCGTTGTACAGGCTGACGTTCCCGCTGACCACAGGCACATCCAGTGCCTCGCAGGCGCGGGTCATGCCCAGGACCGCCTGGCGGAGCTGGTACGCCACCAGGGGGCGCTCAGGGTCGCCGAAGTTGAGGCAGTCGGTGATTGCCATCGGCTTGGCCCCTGCGCACACCAGGTTGCGGCACGCCTCGGCAATGGCAATGGCGCCGCCGGCATGCGGGTCAAGGTAGCAGAGACGCCCGTTGCCATCGGTGGCCAGGGCAAGTCCACGGGATGTGCCCTTGAGCCGGATGACCGCGGCGTCGGCCTGCCCGGGCCCCAGCACCGTGTTCGTCTGCACCTGGTGGTCGTACTGCCGGTACACGCTCTCCTTGCTGGCGATGGTGGGAGATGACAGCAGCTTCAAGAGCAAGTCGCCCGGCGTCTCCTTTGGAAGGGGCAACGCTGTCAGGTCGTACGCCTGGAGCTTCGCCAGGAAATCAGGCTTTTGCCCATCCACGTCGTAGAGCGGCGGGTGAGTGAGCATGAGCACGGGCAGGCGGGCCACCTCAGCGCCTCCGTCCAGGATGCGTGCCATGCCGGTGGGTGTTACCTTGCCGATGGGGGTGCAGGGCGTGTCCCATTTGTCGAAGATGGCCTTGACACTGGCGTAGTTCTCCGGCTTCACGATGAGCAGCATGCGCTCCTGGGACTCGGAAAGCATGACCTCGTACGGCGTCATGCCTGCCTCGCGCCTGGGGACCAGGGCCACGTCAATCTCCAGCCCCGTGCCGCCCTTTGCGGCGCACTCTATCGTGGAGCTGGTGAGGCCGGCGGCGCCCAGGTCTTGCAGCCCCTCCAGCAGGTTGGCCTCCGCCGTTTCCAGGCACGCCTCGATGAGCACCTTTTCCAGGAACGGGTTGCCGACCTGGACGGCGGGGCGCTGCTCGCGCTCCTCCTCAAACGTGCGCGAGGCCAGGCCGGACGCCCCGTGAATGCCGTCGCGCCCGGTCTCGGAGCCAACCAGCACCAGGAGGTCGCCGGGGTTGCTGGCGGCGGCCCGAAGAAGCCTGTCCGCTCGGACGATGCCCAGGCACAAGGCGTTCACAAGAGGGTTGTTGGCGTACGACTCGGCGAAGTAGACCTCTCCGCCGACGTCCGGCACGCCTATGCAGTTGCCGTACCCTGAGATGCCGCCAACGACGCTGTGGAAGAGGTAGCGGTTGCGTGGATTGGTGAGGGGGCCGAAGCGCAAGGAGTTCATGAGGGCGACCGGCCGCGCCCCCATAGCCAGGATGTCGCGGACAATCCCGCCGACGCCTGTGGCCGCGCCCTGGTACGGCTCAACGGCTGAAGGGTGGTTGTGCGACTCCATCTTGAAGACGGCGGCCAGCCCATCGCCAACGTCAATAACGCCTGCGTTCTCTTTTCCTGGGCCGACCAGCAGATGCGGTCTTTCGGAAGGGAAGAGCCGGAGCAACTGCTTGGAGTGCTTGTAGCCGCAGTGCTCGCTCCACAGCGCGCCGAACATGCCCAGCTCCACGGGCTTCGGTTCCCTCCCCAGGCGCTCCACGATGGCTTCGTACTCGCGTTCAGTCAGGGCTATTTCGTCGAGGACTGCTTTGGTGACGGGCATGGCTGGCCTCTTTTGCTGCAATGGGTCTCATCTTACGGGAGAAGAGTTGAGGCGCGCCAGGCGGGGGTCTTGCCCTTGTTGCGGCCGCGTTAGCGTCTCCGCCGGGGGAGAAGCTACGCCGTCCCCAAGATTACAAGGATGACGCCTCCAACCACAAGGGCGGCCCCCAACCAGATGCGCGCCGTTACTCGCTCCATGCGCTGGAGCATGAAGTGGGTCAGCGCAAGCGAAACGAGAGGGCTGACTGCAGCGACCGGAGCGACAACGGATACCGGCGCCATGCCCAGGGCGGAGTAGTTGAAACCAACGCCGGCAGAAGCAGCCAGCCCTGAGACGCCGATGAAGAAGATCGCCTTTCTTGGGGCATGGACGTCCTGCCTGAGGTTGCGCACAGAAAGCGCGGCCAGCACGACCATGCCCGTGAGCAGGCCGAAGGTTGCGGCTGCCAGTGGCGGAACACCGTAGTTGACCAGCACCTGGCGCGTGAGAAACTGGGAGACGCCGTAGCAAGCAGCCGCGCCGAAAGACGCGAGGATCCCCAGGGCGAGAGGATTGCCCCGCGTCAGGCGGCTCATTGTGCGTGACATGAGCATGGTGAACTAGCTCCGCTGCATGACAATGAGCACCACGCCGCCGACAATGGCAGCGGTGCCTGCAGCAATAAGAAGGTTGAAGGACTCGCCGCCCAGCAGCAGGCCCAGGCTGACGGAGACCAGGGGCGCAGTCGCCATGATCGGGCCGGAACGCCCGACGCCGGCCAGTTGGACGCCGCTGAAGTTGAGCAGCCGCCCCATAGGAAAGTTCAGGACCCCGATGACGAAGACCCAGAGTAGCGCCATGAGAGGAAAGTTGAAAGCGTCCACACCGTACACGGCAAGCGCCATAAGGCCCATGATGGGCGCGCTGGCCGCGAGGGAGATAACCGTGCCGGAGTTGGAGCGCATGTGTTGAAGGCCCAAGCGGGCGAAGATGGCGGAGACGCCCCAGCCGGTTGCCGCAAGCAGCGCGAATATGATTGCGAGGGTCATGCGGGAGCGCCCGCCGTGACGGCAGCCACGATGGACCGAAAAATGAGATTGCCGTCCTCGCCGCCAAGGAGAGGCTCACAGCACCGCTCAGGATGCGGCATCATGCCCAGGACGTTGCGCTCCCGGTTGACGATGCCCGCGATGTTCTCCAGCGCCCCGTTGGGATTGGCCTGAGGCATGACCTCACCATCAGGCGTGGCGTAGCGGAAAACCACCTGGCCGTTGCTGTTCAGGGCCTGCAGCGTTGCGGGGTCGGCGTAGTAGCTGCCTTCACCGTGGGAAATGGGTATCTGCAGCGCCTGGCCCGTGTGGCAAAGCTTTGTGAAAGGTGTGCCTGTAGTCTCGACCCGAAGGTGTGTCCACTGGCAGCGGAATTGCAGATGGCTGTTGCGCATGAGGACGCCGGGAAGGAGGCCGGCTTCGCAGAGGACCTGAAAGCCGTTGCAAATGCCGATGACCAGGCCGCCCTTCTGGGCAAAGTCCTGCACCGACGCCATGACGGGGGAAAAGCGCGCGATAGCCCCTGTGCGCAGATA
>JACQUI010000328.1 GCA_016210395.1 Chloroflexota bacterium
ATCTAGCCGTATCTGGGATGTAGCCAGACAACATCTTGACGATTCCGCCGGTTTCGAATACAACAGAGGCGAGGCGCATCGGGAAAACTCGATGTAGCCAGAAGAAACGTTGTTTTGTATCTGCTCGCCTGGAAGTTCGGTCTAGCTGGATGGCGGTTCGGCGGTGATGACCTTCTGGCCCCGGATGATGTCGTTCACTACGTGAACGGGCCGTCCCATTGCTTTGGCAAGAGCAAGCTGCGTCATGCCTCTGGCTTCCAGATCCTCGGCCAGGTATTCACCTGGAGGATACACGGCATTGGTCCGAAACACAGAAGTAGTCTCAGTCGCCATAGTGAGCATTGTAGACTGTCAACGATAGCTGTCAATCAATAGCGCCGTCCGTTCGCCCTGAGTGTGTCGAAGGGCTCTCGTGGTCCGATAAGCTCACCACGAACAGGGGGAGGACGCCCTGAATCTAAGAGAACCGAAAGGCCCTGACCGCCGCTACGGGAATCTGTGCAAAGCCGTTGTGGGGCGATGTATACTATGGCCCGGAGGCGAAGAGCGCCGCGGGCCCCCCTTGCCTCAATCCTTCCTTCCTCGCAAGGGGTAAGAGCTTCGGGGACCGGTATCCCCGTTGGAGAGCGCCATGGCAACGACTCCACCACGGCGGCTTGAGAAGAGCCGCACGCAGCGCATCATGTTCGGCGTGACTGGCGGGGTGGCGGAGTACCTGGGGATAGACGTTGTGCTGGTGCGTGTCGGGTTTGTTCTGCTCGCGTTCGCCAGCGGCATAGGCCTTGTGGCGTACATAGCCCTCGCCATCTTCATGCCGGAGGCGCCGGAGCTTCCGGCATCCGCCGGAAGTCCATCGGAAGGCATCCCCACAACCCCTCCGCCCCAGTCCTCCCCTACCCCACCGGCGCCGCCTGACAGCTCGCGGGCGCGGTACGTGGTGGGCGGGGTGCTGGCGGCCGTCGGCCTGTTCTTCCTGCTGCAAGAGCTTCACCTGTTCCCCTGGTGGTGGAATTGGGGCGTCCTCGTGCCCGTCGCGCTCATCGCCATCGGCGTTGCGCTGGTGATTGGCAGGGTGAGGAGGTAGAAGATGGCAACGCCGCCGCGCCGCCGTGGCTTCCCTGTCTTCGGACTGCTGCTCATCGCAGTGGGCGGGCTGCTGCTCTTGCAGACACTGGGGATCGTCCCGTGGAGCGTCTGGGCGGACCTGTGGCGGCTGTGGCCTGCGGCACTCATCGCGTCGGGCATCGGCATCATCTTCGGGAAGCGCGCTCCGTGGCTTGCTGGGGCGCTCATTGCCCTGCTGCTGGCCGGCGCGGTCGCCTTCGCGGCCTTCGGCAACAACGGCCTGAAGCAAGACGCAGTTGAACGGACGACGCTGTCGGAGCCCCTGGGCGGAGCGAAGTCGCTGAATGTCACGCTGGACTTCGGCGCTGGCAACATTGCCTTGGGAAGCCTGGCTACCGGATCATCGAACATCATCGAAGGGGTATTCGATGGCAACCCCCAGGGCGTCGGCGAAACCGTCGCTCGCAGGGGCGACATGGTAGAAGTGACGCTACAAAGAAAGAGCCCACGATTCTTCTTCGGAGGCGTGTCTGAGGAGTGGGACGTGCGGCTCTCGCGCAACGTGGCGATAGAGCTAACGCTCAACGCCGGGGCCAGCGAGATCAACGCCGACCTTGCTGACCTTAACGTCACCGACCTGGCAGTGAAGGCGGGCGCCAGCGATGTCTCGGTGACGCTGCCCGGCAAGGCAGAGCGCACCTTCGCTCGCCTGGAGGTTGGCGCGGCGGAGCTGGACGTGCGCGTGCCGGCGGGCGTGGCGGCGCGCATCCGCGCGGATGCCGGTGTGGCCAGCGTTGACGTGGACCAGGCGCGCTTCCCGAAGAGGGGCGACGTGTACGAGTCACCGGACTTCGATACTGCGGACCGGCGTGTGGAGGTGGAGATCAGGGGCGGCGTGGCGGATATCACGGTGCAGTAGGGTTAGGCACAGGGCATAAGGCATAGGCAAGGAGGCAGCTATGGCAGGTCTTTGGCCCGGCAAGACACGGTGCGTGGTCATGCTCACCTTCGACGTGGATGGCGTATCGGCAGTCCTGCGGCGCAACCCGGAGCTGGCTGACCACCCCAGCCTGATGTCGCAGTACGAGTTCGGCCCCACGGTGGGCGTCTTCCGCATCATGGACTTGCTGGACCAGTACCGCATCAAGGCGAGCTTCTTCATCCCCGGCTATGTTGCGGAGAGCCACCAAGAGATGGTCCGGGAGGTGCGCCGGCGCGGGCACGAGGTTGCCAACCACGGCTACATGCACGAGCCGCCATCTTCATTGGGGCCGGGCGAAGACGAAGGCGCAATCCTGGACAGGGGCAGCCGCATCCTGCAAGGCATCACGGGCGAGAAGCCACTGGGCTACCGCTCGCCCTCGTGGGAGCTGAGCGGCAAGTCGTTGGACCTGCTGGCGGAACGGGGGTTCGTGTACGACTCCAGCCTGATGGGGAACGACATCCCCTATTTCGTGGAGGCGTCCAGGAACAGGAAGCTGGTAGAGCTGCCCGTGCACTGGGCCCAGGACGACGTGCCCTACTACGTGTACGCGCCGGTGACCGGGCGCATGGGCCCCATGGCCAGCCCTGCGGAGGTGGTGAACGCATGGGAATGGGAGTTCGAGGGCGCGTACCGCTATGGGCGGGCATTCATGCTGACCATGCACCCGCACACCAGCGGGCGGCTGGCGCGGGTGATTGCGCTGGAGAAGCTGATGCAGCAGATGAAGGCGCGGCCCGGCGTGGAGTTCATGCGATGCATTGACGTGGCCCAGGGGTGGACGGAGCAGGGGCTGAAGCGGAGGAGAGGGCAAGCCCCGTCTTCGTGAGGGATAGGGGAAGAGGAGGCGTGGACGTGGCATGGTGGGGCACGACATGGAGGCGTCTGAAGGCGAGACGCCGCTCAAGTGCGACGAGCTTCTGGATAGGAAACGCCCGTAGGAGCGCAGCATGCTGCGCTCCTACGGGCGTTCAAGGTCACCCTACCCTTATCGTGGTCCGACCACTATTCGCTTCGCGCCGGCTTCGGCTCACGCGCCACGAACGGGAAGCGCCGCAGGACGGTTAGTTTGGCGGGTGTTGCTCCACGGGAGGCGGACGCTCCGCCCCCGCCCTGCCCCGCTGAAGGACGCGCTGCGGGGCAGGGTCCTTGTGCACGCGCCA
>JACQUI010000329.1 GCA_016210395.1 Chloroflexota bacterium
ACAACATCTTGACGATTCCGCCGGTTGCGAATATAACAGAGGCGCGGCGCATTGGAAAAACTCGATGTAGCCAGAAGAAACGTTGTTTTCGTATCTGCTCGCCTGGAAGTTCGGCCTAGGGGCGGTGGGTGCCCTCATGGTATTCCTGGAAGGGATTTCTGGGGCAACGCTCTTTGCCCTGCAGAACCAGCCCCAACTGCAAAAATACATCGTCTTCATGATGATTGGAACCATAGGGGCCATTACAATCACTATCTTGAGCATTATCATCAAGTTTGCTTTCACGAGACCGGGGTTACTCTTCAACCCGCAGGATATTGATCCTTCTGCGCACGTCTTGCTCTATGGCGGAGGAGAACCTGCGGCCAGCCAGCCAGCCAATGCGCAAGTAGAGATCTATCGAGCGTCAGGCAGCGAGGAAGCGGCCCCTTCTCGTTCAGTAGAAAGCACATAAGGCCTCTCGAACCGAAGCCCCAGCCAGTCGGCTTCCCCTCACACGAACACCAGCTTCAGCTCCTTCATGCTGGCGAAGCCGTTGTACTTGTTCCGCCCGATGACGATGTGGTCCAGCACGTCAATGTCCAGGACCTTACCCGCCTGTACAAGCTGCTGGGTGACCCGTATGTCTTCCGGGCTGGGGGCCGCTCGCTGAACACCTCCGCCGCGCGGATGGTCGTGGCGCTCACGTTGGCGCGGTAGACCTCGGTGACGGACATCACCTGGTTCTTGGAGTTCAGGTGCACCACGCGCAGGCACTCCTGCTCCAGGAAGGCCATGTCGCCCATGACCAGGTTGGCAACGTCCTGGGGCGAACTGATGGCGATGCGAGCCTCGCCGCCGGTGGCAAGAAAACGGCGGCCCAGTTCGAGAGCCGCCTTGAGTTGGGCTGTTTTTGCTTCGCCGACGCCGTGGACAGTCGCCAGCTCCGCGAAGCTGGCCCTGGACAGGCCGCTCAGCCCGCCAAAGGACGCCAGCAGCCGGTTGGCCATGTCCACTGCATTTTCCGAGCTTGTGCCTGTGCGCAGGAGGATTGCGATGAGCTCGGCATTGCTCAGGTAGGATGCGCCGCGCTCCCGCAGCCGCTCCCTGGGCCGCTCGCCCGAGGGCATATCCCGTATGTGCAGGCGGTACTGCGGGCGCTGGCTGTCCACGGGAGCGTCCTCCTAGACGGGTGTTGCCGATCCCGTTCGCCCTGAGCCTGTCGAAGGGCGCAATCGTGGTTTGACAAGCTCACCACGAACGGATACAGTCCAACGATGTGCTAGAAACACGACACTAGGGGCGCCTTCAGCCAACCGCCTGATTCAGACCCTTACCCCTTGCCCTCGTCCTTGCACTGCTGGCAGACGAAGCGGTCCGCCTGCTCCAGGGCTACGCCCACGGGGACATTACGCTTCCTGCCGCACACGGCGCACTGCATGGCCTGCAGCGGCGTATTGCCGGGCTGAGTCGGCTCCTCGGTGTGGCCTCGGAACCCCAGGTAGTCAGGGTTGAGGCGCTTCATCGCCTCGTACCGTTCCCTGTCCTTGCGGCGGCTCATATGTTGCTCCTCAGGGGAACCAGGTAGGGGCACGATATATCGTGCCCCTACCTGAGACAGGCTACTCCACGCCTACCGTGGCGCCGACCTCTTCCAGCTTCTTCTTCATGGCGGCGGCGTCGTCCTTGTTCACGCCCTCTTTCACGGGTTTGGGGGCGCTCTCTACCAGCTCCTTGGCCTCCCGCAGGCCCAGGGCGGTCAGCTCGCGCACAACCTTAATCACGTTGATCTTGTTGGCGCCGATCTCCTTGAGGACGACCTTGAACTCGGTCTGCTCCTCTTCAGCGGCGGCAGGCGCGGCGGCAACTGCTACCGCTCCCGCTGCAGGGGCGGCTGCGACGGCCACGGCCGAGGCGCTGACGCCGAACTCCTTCTCAAGGGTCTTGACCAGGTCCGCCAGGTCCAGGACGGACATGCCCTTGATGGCCGTAATGATCTCTTCCTTGGTGGTTACCATTGAAACCCTCCTTGTATGGATACCTGATATTCTGTCTTACACGAGGTTGCTGCGGCTGCCTAGCCCTGTTGCGGCGCGCCTTCAAGCTGCTTGGCCCGCTGCTGCAGGACGATTGCCAGGCCGGCCAGCGGGCTATTCAGGGCGTTGACCAGCCGGGCGATGGGCGCGTTAAGCTGGCCCAGGAGTTGCGCGACTAGCACAGGCTTCGGCGGGAGCTGGGTCAGGGCGACAAGCTGGTCGCCGCGAAAGACCCGCCCCTCGAACGCAGCGCCGCGCACGTTGATGGGAGAGCGGTTCGTCCGGACGTAGTCAGTGATGGTCTTGATGGCCGCAATGGGGTCATCGTACCCGAAGGCCACGCCGGTGGGGCCCGCCAGCAGCTCCTTGACCTCAGCCTTGCCCAGCGCGTCTGCCGAGCGCATCAACAAGGTGTTCTTGACCACCTTGTAGTCCATGCCGTGCGCCCGCAGGTGCCTGCGAAGCTCTGTGAGCGTAGCCGTGGGTATGCCCGCAAAGTCCGTGGCGATGGCTACCTTGGACTTGCCCAGTTTCTCAGAGATGGCGTCTTGAAGCTTGACGTTTCTAGCCGATGGCATGTGCGTTTCCCCTCAACAAAAAATCCCCTGTTGCAGACGCAGACAGGGGACAGAACGCTCAGAGAGCGATGTCTGTTGCCTCGGTGGGTCGTGACGGTTAGGCCCCAAAGGGCGCCCACTGTCTGCGGCGGGTATGAAGTTGTCAGGTTCTACTCTAAAGGCTCGTGAGCCTTTTGTAAACAGCACGCAGCCTTGTGCGTCCAACCTCCTAGCGGCCTTGCCTCCAGGCCGCACGTCTGCCACAATAGCACCAATTCTTAGATGCCCCGATGGGGCTGCTGGATGTCAACACACCAAAGGAGGGGCCGATGACCCAGAGCAGCGGCGATCCCGTTCTTCCCGTGGCGGTCTGGTACGACTACATCTGACCCTGGTGCTACATCGGCCTGGTCAGGCTCGAAAAGCTCAAGGAAGAGTTCCCCACAGTCCAGATCACCGGCATGGCATTCCTGCTGCGCCCGGACATTGGGCCCGAGGGCATCGTGCGGCCGGCAACGGGCGACAGCGAGCTGCGGGAGCCTATGCGCTCCAACGCAATCGAATCGGGGCTGACCAGGATGAAGCGCCCTGCCAAGACGCCCTACTCCATCCCATCTCTTGAAGCGACGGAGTACGCCAAGGAGCAAGGCAAGTTTGAGCCGTTCCACAAGCTGTGCTACTCCGCCCTGTGGGACGATGGCCTGGACCTCAGCAGCTTTGAGGTGCTGGAGAAGCTGGCGAGGCAGTGCGATCTGAACTGGCCGGAGTTGGAGGCGCGGTTGAGGTCCGGACATTACCGGCAGGAGGTCGAGGATCAGTACCGCCTGGGTGTGAGGCTGGGGTTCCAGGGGATTCCTGGATTCGTGATCGGCAACGCCGGCTTCACGGGCGCTGCGCCCTACCCCATCTTCCGCGTTGCCGCCCAACGCGCCCTGGAGGAGCTCCGGGGAGAGACGCGCCAAGAGGGCGAAGGGTAGGAAAACAAGATGCAGATGCACGTAGCCGACGAGTGACCCCCAGCATCCCTCCCTTTCCCCCAGTGCCGTGGTCCCTGGCCGATGCCGCCAGGGGCGTGCTGCTGGTGTTCTCGATAGCCCTGGTCCTGATAGTAGCCGGCGGCGCGCTGACCGTGCTGCTTGCGGATACGCCGGCGCAGGGCATCCCCGGGCTTGTCATGACGCTGGCGCTGGAAGGCTCGCTGGTCCTTTCGGTTGCCGTCTTCAGCGTCTGGAAATACCGCCAGCCCTGGGCTGTCCTGGGGTTCTCCCCTGGGGCAAAAGGCGGGCGACTGCTGGCGGTGGCGGCATTCGGCGGCATCGCCGGGTTCAGCTTCATCTATAGCGCCGCTGTCTCAGCCCTAGGATGGGACGCGCTTCTCCCGCCCGGACTGCCTCCATCGTTCATGCACGGCGCGGCGCAGAAGCTCCTGGCGTTCCTCGTGACCGTTGTGGCTGCGCCGCTGGGCGAGGAGGTGTTCTTCCGTGGCTTCCTGCTCCCCGCCTTGGCTGCGCGGTGGGGGTTTCTGCTGGGAACGCTGGCCTCCTCAGCATTGTTCGCGTTCAGCCATGTAGCCCCTGGTCTGCTGCTCCCCGCGTTTGCCTCCGGTATTCTGCTCGCCTGGGTGTACCGGAGGACGGGGTCGCTGTGGAACTGCATCCTGGCCCACGGCATTCAGAACACGCTGGCGTTTCTGGCGCTCCTGGCGGGCGCGTGAGGCTGGGCAGACACACCGTCTGCCCCTACGTGCTACGTGCGCCCACCCTTCGCTCACGTCAGCCGACGCGAACCAGCAGCGCATGCTGAGGCAACCGTCGCGCCAATCCGCTATACTTTCCTGGCGTCTCACCAGGGCACGCACGCAGCCCTTTCCCGCAGGAGTTGCGCACCGCACGCTGAAGGGTGCGGCATCATGCCCCAGCCTTCAGACTGGGGCGTCTGAACATAGAGGAGACCATGCCATCACCCCGCATTCAACAGGCATTTGCGGCTATGCAGCGGCAGGGCCGCACGGGCCTTGTGCTCTACGTTACCGCCGGCTTCCCTGACGTGAAGACCACGCTGGACCTTGTGCCTGCCCTTGCCCAGGCCGGAGCGGACGTCATCGAACTGGGCGTCCCGTTCAGCGACCCGCTGGCCGATGGCGCGACCATTCAGAAGGCCAGCTTCCACGCCCTCCAGCAAGGCGTGAGCCTTCGGGTCTGCCTGGAGACTGCCGCGACGCTCCGGCAGCGAGGCGTGAACGTCCCCTTGATCCTCATGGGGTACTACAATCCCATCCTGGCGCTGGGGGTGACAGAGTTCATTCAGCGGTGTAAAGAGTGCGGCGTGGATGGGCTCATCGTGCCGGACCTGCCGCCGGAGGAGTCTTCGCCTCTTCGGGAGGCAGCCGCAGCCAGAGACATTGACCTTGTCTGCCTCCTTGCGCCCACCAGCACGGAAAAGCGCATCGCCGCTGCTTGCGGCAGCGCCAGCGGCTTCATATACTGCGTGAGCCTGGCAGGGGTCACCGGCGCGCGGGAGCAGGTGTCGGAAGAAGGGCTGTGGCTGGTGCAACGCGTGCGGAAGCACACGAAGCTGCCCATCGCCGTGGGCTTCGGCATCGCGCGCCGGGAGCACGTGGAGGCCGTGGGCCGCTACGCCGATGCAGCGGTCATCGGGAGCGCGCTGGTCAACGTCATTGACCATGCTGCCCCTGGGCAGGCGGTGGCCGACGCCGTGCGTTTCGTCCACGAGTTGAACGGCCGGCCTCAGCCGATCGCACGAGGTGTTCGATGAGCACAGTCTGCCGGGGGATACGCGGGGCGACCACCGCAGAGAACACGGTAGAATCTATCCACGGCGCCACGCATGAGATGCTGCAAGCCATCGTGAAGGCCAATGCCTTGCGCAAAGAGGAGGTGGCCGCCGCCTTTTTTACTGCCACCCCGGACCTGAACGCCGCCTTCCCGTCAACGGTCGCCCGGGTGTGGATGGGCTGGGAACACGTCGCCCTGGTGGACAGCCATCAGATGGAGGTCCAGGGCGCCTTGCCCAGATGCATCCGCGTCCTGCTGATGGTCAACACGGACAAGCAGCCCGAAGAGCTAGTAAACGTCTATTTGAACGGCGCGGCAAACCTGCGCGCCACAACCCGGGCCTAAATGACGACACTCGATCATGAGCTGGCAGAGGCGAAGCCCACGCGGGACACCTACCTCACCATAGGCGTCTTCGATGGCGTCCACGTCGGCCACCAGCACCTGTTGCAGCTCCTGAAAGACCGGGCGGCGCTGGTCCGGTGCGCGTCGGGCGTGGTCACCTTTAGAAACCACCCCCGGTCCGTTCTCAGCCCTGGTTCGCCAATGCCCCTCCTCACGCCCATCGCAGAGCGCGTGCGCCTCTTGCGGGAGCTGGGCATCGAGGTCATCGCCCCCGTGACCTTCACCCTAGAGGTATCCCAAATCCCCGCGCGGGAGTTCGTGGGCCTGCTACAGAGCCGCCTCCGCATGCGAGGGCTGGTGATCGGGCCGGACTTCGCCCTGGGGCACAATCGCGAAGGCACCCTGGACGTGCTGCAGGAGATGGGACGCGGCATGGGTTTCGCGGTGACGGTGGCCACGCCCTACCTTCAGGCAGGCCAACGTGTGAGCAGCACAGCAATACGCCAGGCTGTGGCAGAGGGCGACGTGACGGATGCCGCGCGCTGCCTGGGGCGCTACTATGCGCTCACAGGCGTGGTGGTGCGCGGCGAAGGGCGTGGCGGCCCCGACCTTGGTTTCCCTACCGCCAACCTCCAGCCCGACGCCGATGCCGTCCTCCCTGCCGACGGCATCTACGTCGCGTGGGCGCATGTGGGCGAACGGCGGTACGGGTCTGCGGTCAGCGTAGGCGTGCGTCCCACGTTTGGACAGGGCAACGCCCGCACGGTGGAGGCGTTCCTCCTGGACTTCCGTGGCGACCTGTACGGGCAAACGGTCCGACTGGAGTTCGTCCAACGCCTGCGTCCGGAGAAGGCGTTCGCCGGCATCGAGGCGCTGAAGCTGCAGATATCGCTGGACGTGGAAGAGGCGCGGCGGGTCCTGGGCGTGTAGCCGCCTCCGCCGCGCTCAGCTCTATCCCGCCGTAGGGGCACGACATATCGTGCCCCTACGTTTGGCTGCGAGATGCACCAGCACCGAAGGGACAGGCACAGGATGCCGCGACCTCAGTAGGAAAAGGGCTCCCCTTCTGCTAGCATAAGAGGCGTATTCCCCCAACGAGAAAAAGGTATGTCCCTGACATTTGAGATGGGTAGCCCAGACCAGCCCAGGGGCCACGCGCTCCTCTACTACCGTTCCGGAAGCAGCCTGGCGGCAACCTATCTGGTGGTGCTGCCGTTCCTTGTGGACTTCGCAAAGTACGTTCCGCCAGTCCTGGCAAGCCAGATACGCATGACCAGCCTCGAGCAGTTCTCGGCATTCGCAATGCCGCCCGTGCCCGAGGCCGTTGAGGCCTACGCCACCCTGGAAAACATGGCCCAGCGCAGGGGGGACGACCTTGTCTTCGGCGGCACTGTACCTGAGAACAACTTCCTGGAGTCGGCCCAGCGGGTCAACGACGACGTGCAGGAGTACGCCTCGCTGTACCAGAAAGGCGCCAAGACCCTGGACGCTCCGAAAGAAGGGCCGCCATCGGAGACCGCCTCCGACCTCAGCGTCAGCGACGTCATGTTCTCGCTGATGACAGACAAGGATCGCCTTCAGGAGCTGTCGAAGCTGGTGGGCAAGCTGCGGTTCGCGGTGGAGGGCAGGGACAGCAACCTGATGGCCGAGACGGAAGCCGAGATGCAGGGCATCGCCCGGCACCTGCCGGACACCTATCACGTGGCCAGGCTCATTGCCGCAGGACGGCAGCGCCGTCCCGAAGGGGCGAAGCTGGCCCAACTCTACCTGGAGCGCTGCTACAAGCTGGCCGACGGCGACGTCGAAGGGCTGGCAAAGGTGGAAGAGGAGATCCGCAAGACGGAGGCAGCCGCGTGACCGACGCTCTGTACCACCGGGACAGCTACCTGAAAGAGTTCAACGCGGTCGTGACAGAGGCCGTGGGCAACGGCATCGTCCTTGACTGCACCGCATTCTATCCTGGCGGCGGCGGCCAGCCGTACGACACCGGCGTCTTGCGGGCCGGCGGCGCGGAGATGAAGGTCACGCGCGTCAGCCGCAAGGACGGCAAGCTGGTGCACGAGGTGGAAGGGCCGCCCCCATCGGCAGGGACAACGGTCGCCGGCATCCTGGACTGGGACCGCCGCTACAAGCTGATGCGCACGCACACGGCGCTCCACATCCTGTGCGGCGTCGTCTGGCGGGACTTCGGCGCACTGGTGACCGGCGGCGACATGCAGCCCTTGCAGGCCCGCATGGACTTCGAGCTGGAGAACATGAGCGCCACCTTCGCCAAGGAGATGGAGGAGCGGGTGAACCGGGAGGTCGCGGCGGCGCACCCCGTTGTGGCCGACATCCTGCCACGGGACGAGGCGTTCAAGAACCCGGACCTCATCCGCACCAAGATCAACCTCCTGCCTCCAGGCATCCAGGAGGTGCGCGTCGTGGACATCCAGGGACTGGACCTGCAGGCGGACGGCGGCACCCACGTGGCGAACACGCGGGAGGTGGGGCGCATCCGGGTGGTGGGCCACGAGAGCAAGGGCCGCATCAACAAGCGCCTGCGCATCCAGGTGGAGTGATGTCCGCCACGGACCGGTCATGCCCTGATCCTCCCAGGGGAGCATTAGCCCCATTTCTGCGTTGAACGAGCTACGGGAACGCCGCCTGTACCTCGGCCTGACCGCCGGCGTCTTTGCCGTGTCCCTGGCGGCCGTGTTCATCCGCTTGGCAGGGGAAGCGCCGCCCCTTGCCATCGCCGCGTACCGCATGAGCCTTGGCGCTGCAGCCATGTCGCTCTTTGCCTTCGGGAGGCAGGCGACGGGTGGCGCGCCACCCCTGCGCGGCCTCGCGCGCCGCGACCTGCCGCTCATCGGAGTCTCCGCGCTGTGCCTGGCCCTCCACTTCTGGACATGGATTGTCTCCCTGGAGCATACCTCGGTCGCCAGCTCGGTCGTGCTGGTCACCGCCAGCCCCCTTATCACTGCCGTAGCGTCCCGCGCGCTCTTCGGCGAGGCGATTCATACCAGGACGCTGGTGGGCATCGGCGTGGGGCTGGCTGGCGGCGTGCTGCTGGCTGCGGGCGACGCGGGCGACGGCTCGGAGCTGTTCGGCGACGCCATGGCGTTCCTGGGGGCTATCGCAGTCGTTGGCTACATGCTGGCGGGGCGCAGGCTGCGGACGCGGCTGCCGGCCACAACCTACAACCTGTCAGTGTACACAGTGGCGGCAGTCCTGCTGTGGGCGCTGGCGCTGGGGTTCGGGGCGCAGCTTGAGGGCTTCCGGGTGGACACGTACCTGTGGCTGGCGGTGACGGCCATCGTTCCCCAGGCCATCGGCCACTCGCTGCTGAACTGGTCGCTGGGGCACGTGACAGCCACGGCTGTAACGGTGGCGGTGATGGCGGAGCCGGTTATCGCCACAATAGTTGCCATCCCCGTCCTGGGGGAGCAACCGCCGCTGACCAGCGTGGCAGGCGGTGCGCTGGTCCTGGCGGGGATCTTCGTTGCGATGCGGAAGGCGCCGGGCGGCTAGGCTACATCGTTCGTCACATTTCTCCCCACCCATCTCAGGGTGACACGGGCGTCCGCAGCATCCAGAAGTGGTCTAGCGGGCCATGCCCGTGGCCGATCTCCAGGCCGGCCTTGATGGCGCTTGTGACGTAGGCCTTGGCCCCGGCGACGGCGTCAACTACAGGCAGGCCCTTGGCAAGGCCGGCGGCGATGGCAGAGGCGAAGGTGCAGCCGGTGCCGTGGGTGTTTTTCGTAGGGAAGCGCTCCGACGTGAACTCCTGAAAGCCGTGGCCATCGTAGAGGGTGTCCACCGCGTCTTTGCCCTCCAGATGCCCGCCTTTCACCACCACGTTCTTCGGCCCCAGGGCAGCGATGCGCCTGGCCGCCTCGCGGACATCGGTCATGGTGCGGATGGTCATGCCTGCCAGCACCTCCGCTTCGGGCGTGTTAGGGGTGACGACGGTGGCCAGGGGCAGCAGAATGGCGCGCAGTGCATCCACAGCCTCCTCCTGCAGCAGGCGGTCGCCGCCCTTGGCCACCATGACCGGGTCCACCACCAGGCGGGCGACGCGGTGGCGCTTCAGCTCACGGGCGACGACGTTGATGACGGGCGAGGATGCCAACATGCCCGTCTTCACGGCGTCCGCGCCGATGTCCGTGATGATAGCCTCGATCTGGGCGGCGATGACATCCGTCGGGACCTCGTGGATGGCGGTGACGCCCAGGGTGTTTTGCGCCGTGATGGCGGTGAGGGCGGAAGCGCCGTAGACGCCTAGGGCCGCGAAGGTCTTGAGGTCAGCCTGGATGCCTGCGCCGCCGCCGGAATCGGACCCGGCGATGGTTACGGCAACGGGCAGCGTGGGCATGGCGGCCTCCTAGCGATTGGCGGGGAATGGCTATAGCATAGCTTGCAGGGCGACGGCGCGCCACTGCCTTGACCAATCGAGGTTCCGCCTGCTAGTATATGGCCGCCCATTTAGGTGACTGAACGTTCATTCCACATGAAGGCGAGGAAGACGGCTCATGGCAGACGCTGCCCGCGCTGCATTCACCGACGCCCGTCGCAGCCAGATCCTGGATGCGGCGGCGCGGTGCTTCGCCCAGAACGGCTTCCACAAGACCGCGGTGCACGACATCGCGCGAGAGGCGGGGCTCAGCCCCGGGGCGGTGTACATCTACTTCGCCAGCAAGGACCAGGTCATCGAGTCCATGCTGGAGCAGGTGCGCCAGGGCTATCAGGAGGTCCTGGACGCCGCCCGCCGGCAGCAGGGGCCCGTCCTGGATGCCCTCCTGGGTCTGGCAGAGGCGCTCTTCGCCCCCCTTTCCGATGAAGGGTTCCAGTGTCAGACGAACCTCCGTGTCCAACTGTGGGCGGAAGCGCTGCGCAACCAGGGGCTGCGCCAGGCGTACGTCGCCCTCATGGACAGCGCGCGCAGCCCTGTCAGCGAGCTCGTGCGGAGGGGCCAGCAGCGGGGGGAGCTGGACCCGGGCATTGATGCCGACGCCATTGCCATGACGTTCATTGCCCTGTTCCAGGGGAGCGTCCTGCACAGGGCTCTCTACGACGAGATAGATGTTCCCAGCTACCTTCAGACAGTAAAGGCACTGGTGACTCGCCTGGCCGTCCCTCCAGTCCAGGCCGCGCCCACAGGCCACTAGAGAATCTTCAGAAAGGACAGCCTTTCCATGAGCCAGTCCCGTCCGATCGCCACGCCCCAAGTCCACTCCAACGGCCACATGTATGGCCCGCCCATCATCGTCGCCTCAAAGGTTGAGAAAACCTACAACACAGGCAAGGTAACGGTGCGCGCCCTCAAGGGCATTGACCTGAAGATCCTGGAGGGCGAGATGGTGGCGATCATGGGGCCTTCCGGGTGCGGCAAGACGACGCTCCTGAACGTCCTGTCCGGCCTGGACGATGTGACAGCCGGAGAGGTGGTCATTGCCGGCAGCCCGCTGCACGCCATGAAGGACAAGAAGCGGACGCTGTTCCGCGCAGAGAAGATGGGGTTTGTCTTTCAGGCCTTCAACCTGCTGCCGGTGCTGAGCGCAGCAGAGAACGTCGAGCTGCCTCTGCTTGTCTCCGGCGTGAAGCCAGGCCTGGCCCGCCGCAAGGCGCAAGAGGCCCTGGAGATGGTGGGACTGGCGTCTGAGGTCAGCAAGCGTCCCGCGGAGATGTCCGGCGGCCAGCAGCAGCGCGTGACCATCGCCAGGGCGCTGGTGAACAAGCCGGCGATTGTCTGGGCGGACGAGCCTACCGGGAACCTGGACAGCGAAACGTCCGGCGCCATCATGGACCTGCTGTGCAAGCTGAATGCGGAGTCCGTGCAGACCTTCGTCATCGTTTCCCACGACCTGTCGGTTGCTATGAAAGCCCACCGCATCGTGCACATGCGAGACGGCCTGATCGAGAGCGACCGCCCGGTGCCGGTGGCAGGCAAGTAGCCGGGAGAATGCGAAGGACCAGGCCGTCCTTGCGCCCCGATGCACCGGGGCGAGGGATTCCTTGCCGGGGTTGAGGAGAGACCGTTCAATCTAATCCAAGCACCAGGGAGCACCCATGTTTCTTACCCGCCTTGCGTTGCGGCTCCGCGTCCTGACCATCCTCCTGATGGTGGGTGTCATGGTCGCTGGGGTCTATGGCGTCTCGAAGCTGCGCATAGAGCTGTTCCCGGACATAGAGTTCCCCCTGGTCATCGTCTCCGCCTTCTATCCCCAGGCGACGCCTGATGCCGTGCTGCGCGATGTCACCATTCCCGTTGAGCAGGCTGTACGGGGCGTGGACAACGTCACCATGGTCCGTTCCACCTCATCTCCCAGCTTCGCCCTCATCCTGGTAGAGGCCCCCTTTGGCGTGGACATGAAGGCCATGGAGCGGGACATCGCCCAGCGCGTGCAGGCGCTGCATTTCCCAGCGGGCGTCCAGCCGCCACGGGTCTCCCGCGTGAACCCGGACGAGTTTCCGGTGCTGCAGGTCAGCATCCTGGGCCAGCCCAGCATCCCCGACCTGTACGGCATCGTGTCGTCGCAGGTCTTGCCCGCCCTGCGCGCCGTCCCCGGCGTGGGCGGCGCAGACGTGCCCCTCGGCGCGGAGGCCGGCCTGTCCATCATACGCACCAACGGCTCGCCCAGCCTTTCCATTGGTATCCTCAAGACCCCCGACGCCAACACCGTGGAGGTTTCCCACGCTGTAGGGGAGGCGCTGGAGGCCCTCAAGCCGGCCGTGCCCGCAGATGTGCAGTTCATTGAGCTCTTCGACCAGGCCCCAGGCATTGAGGACTCCATCAACGAGCTGAAGCAAGAGGTATTGCTGGGGGCTATCCTTGCGGTCCTCGTGATATTCGCTTTCCTCCTGAGCGTCCGGCCCACGCTGGTCACCAGCACTTCCATCCCCGTGAGCATTCTGGCGGCCCTCATCGTCATGCACTGGCAAGGCATGAGCCTGAACATCCTGACCCTGGGCGGCCTGGCTATCGCCGTTGGACGTGTCGTGGACGACAGCATCGTGGTCATGGAGAACATCTTCCGCCACATCCAGCAGGGTGAAGACCGCCGCACCGCCGCTTTCAACGCTACCAGGGAAGTAGCCTCGCCTGTCACCGCCTCCACCCTCACCACCATCGCCGTCTTTGCGCCCCTGGGCTTCATCGGCGGTTTCATCGGCGTCGTCTTCCTGCCCTTTGCCCTCACCATCACGTTTGCGCTGCTTGCCTCCCTGGTCGTCGCCTTGACCGTCGTGCCGGTGCTGGCCAGCCTGCTCCTGGCCCCGAGCAACGGCCGCCGGCAGCGCGGCTCCTCCCTGGAGCGCCTCTACGCCGCAATCATCCGGTGGTCGTTGCAGCACAAATTGCGAACGCTGGCCATCGCTGCCGCGCTCTTCGTGGCGAGCGTGGGCCTTGTAGCATTCATCCCGGTCAGCTTTCTGCCGAGCTCCGGCCAGGTGCTGGTAAACGCGCAGATCGCCGTCCCCGGCGCAGCCTCCCAGCAGGAGGTGTTGGATCAGCTTGCTCAGGCGGAGGTTGCGCTGAGCAAGATGCGCAGCGACGGGGTAATAGAAGCTTTCCAGTCTACCGTGGGCAATACGGGTCAGTTCGGCGCAGCGCAGGCCAACAATAGCGCCTCCCTGGTCATCCAGCTTCCTGAAGACGCCGACGCCTCTCAGGTCACTGAGACCCTGAAACGTGACCTGCCCGGCCCCGGTCGCACCGTCGCCGTGTCCACCAGCAGCGACTCCGGCCCCCAGTCCAACAACCTGGAGCTCACACTGCTGGGCGGCGACTACGCAGTCCTCACCGAGGCTGCCAACAAGGTCACCCTGGAGCTCCAGAAGATGCCTGGCCTGACCGACCTGCGCAACGACGCAGCCATCGCCGGGCAAACGCCGGGCGCGGATGGCTTGCTGACCATCAACCGTGTGGATGGCCGCCGGGCGGTCACTATCTCGGGCGCGATCACCGACCGCAACACCGGCAAGGCACAGCGGGACGTACGCCAGACGATAGACCGCGTGGGCCTGCCGCCCGGCGTGGAGGTCAGCACCGGCGGCGTCTTTGCCAGCATCAACGAGGCTTTCAGCCAGATGGCCGTTGCCATGCTCCTTGGCCTGGCCCTGGTCTACCTGGTCATGGTGGTCACCCAGCGCTCCCTGGTGACGCCCTTCGTCATCGTCTTCAGTCTGCCCCTTGCCTCCATAGGCGCGCTGGGCGGCCTGTTCATTACCCAGCGCACCCTGGGCCTGCCAGCCCTCATCGGCATCCTCATGCTCATCGGGCTGGTGGTGACCAACGCCATCGTCCTCATAGCCTTCGTGGAAGACCTGCGCAGGCGCGGCATCTCTGCTTCCGAGGCCCTTGTCCAGGGTGGGCGCACGCGCCTGCGCCCCATTCTCATGACTGCCCTGACCACCATATTCGTGCTGCTTCCCCTTGCGCTCGGCCTGGGAGGCAGGGGTTCCGGCATCATCGGCGCGGAGCTGGCCACCGTGGTCATCGGCGGCCTGATGACCGCCACATTCTTGACCCTGGTGGTCATTCCGATTGTGTATAGCTACCTGCGGCGCAAGGGGCCAAAGGCGCAGCCTGCCCCTAGCGCAGCCGACGATTAGCCAAGGCGATGTAACGTAGGAGCCCAGCTATGGAGAAACTCTTTGGCGTGCCCATAGGCCAGCTCCTGGCCTATTTGCTGGCAATCTTTGCAGTTGGCGGGGTGTTCTTCGCCTATCAGGCGCTGCGTCACCCCGTGGTGTTCAAACTGGGCGTCCGCAACATCCCCCGCCGGCGCGCGCAGACGGCTCTGGTTGTCCTGGGGCTGATGCTGGGAACGCTGCTGTTCTCCGCGTCCTTCTCTACGGGGGACACGCTCACC
Source organism: Chloroflexota bacterium (assembly GCA_016210395.1). Lineage (GTDB taxonomy): Bacteria > Chloroflexota > Dehalococcoidia > Lucifugimonadales > JACPCL1 > JACPCL1. The sequence continues at coordinate 14,568 of JACQUI010000329.1, forward strand.
CACTCCATCCGGGTGAACTTCATCCGCGCCCTGGGCCAGGTTGACGAGATAGTGCAGTCGGAGCAGATGAACGCCCTGGGACGGCCCTACTTCGACATCGCCCAGCTTGACGGGGTCAAGAGCGCTCTGTCCCCGCTTGACCTGACCGAAGGGATCGCGCCCATAGCGCAGGAACGCGCGCCGGTGGTCTCACCATCTACTGGCCTGAGCGAGGCGCGGGCGGACGTGCTGGGCCTGGATGCGGACGCCATGACCAGCTTCGACCCGCTCGTTGACGCCCAGGGCGGCGAATTATCGCCGGCAGCCCTTGGACAGGGCGAGGCGTACATCAGCGCGGAGCTTGCCGACGAGGTAGACGCCAAAGCAGGCGACACGCTGCACGTGTTCCTGGGGCCAACGCCGACAGTGGTGACGGTGAAGGGGATCTACGAGGGGGGAGCGCATCCTGCCCAGGAGAAGTCGCTGGTGTTGCCATTGGCGCAGGTGCAGGCAGCAAGGGGCAACCAGGGGAAAATCAACGGCATCATCATCAACAATAAGGGCAACGAGATCAAAGGCGCGGCGCATTCCGAAGCCATCGCTGCCGCACTGAAGCCGGCCCTGGACGGGTCTGGCCTCAAAGTTGAAGAGGTCAAGAAGGAGCGATTGAAACAGGCTGATCAGGCGGGGAGCTCCTTTGCCACAGCGTTCTTGCTATTCGGCCAGTTCTCCATTGCCGCGGGCATCCTGCTCATCTTCCTGATCTTTATCATGCTTGCGGCGGAACGCAAGCGGGAGCTGGGCATTGCCCGCGCAGTCGGTATGCAGCGGGGTCACCTGGTGCGCATGTTCGCCTTTGAGGGTGCTATGTACAGCTTGCTGGCCTCGGCCATCGGCAGCCTGCTGGGCATGGCGGTGGGATGGGCGATGGCGAGAGTTATGATGGTGGCCTTCCAGGAGTTTGACTTCAAGCTCACCTATTCCTTCAACTGGCGAAGCCTGGCGCTGGCCTATGCGATGGGCATGGTGCTGACATTCGCCATCGTGCTCATAGCGTCGTGGCGAGCAAGCCGCCTCAACATCGTGCGCGCGGTGCGCGACCTGCCCGAGCCGTCCATGTCGAGGCGGAGCTGGCGCGGGCTTGCGATGGCTATCCTGATCGCGGTGGCAGGCGTCATATCGCTCATAGGCGGACTTCAGAGCGAGCAGGCCGCCTTATTCAACCTGGGCGCTTCGCTGGTCATCATCGGCATACCGCTCATCGGGCGGCGGCTGGGCCTGCCCGACCGCGCCGCCTTCACCTGGGCAGGACTGGGCCTGGTGGCGTGGTGGCTGTTTTCGGACCGGCTCTTGGACCAGGTGTTGCCGGAGTTCAAGGTGGGCATCGAGATGTTCTTCCTCTCGGGCATCATGATCGTCATGGGGGCTGTGTGGGCAGTGGTGTACAACTCCGACCTGCTCCTGTGGGGTATCGTCAAGGTGTTCGGGCGCATCAAGGGGGCGCCGCCGGTGCTCCGCACGGCGGTCTCTTATCCCATGAGCAGCCGCTCCAGAACGGGAATGACCCTTGCCATGATCTCGCTGGT
>JACQUI010000336.1 GCA_016210395.1 Chloroflexota bacterium
CCGGTTGCGAATATAACAGAGGCGCGGCGCATCGGAAAAACTCGATGTAGCCAGAAGAAACGTTGTTTTCGTATCTGCTCGCCTGGAAGTTCGGTCTAGGGCGAGGTGGTCATACGACTACAGTTCCCGACTTCGCTCCGCCTCGCGAAGAATCTCTCACGACCATCGCCTTCCGTAGGGCCGCGGCAGCGGCCCGTCGCCTGCTGGACCAGTCTTCACAGCCTCTGAGGCAAGCGTTATTACATTTTTCGTCGGCACAGGGTAAGATATCCTCCATCGCACACCTATTGGAGCACGCGCATGTTCAAAGCGCCCCGAGGCGTAGCCGACCTGTTGCCTCAGGAGCAAAAGTACTGGCGGCACGTGGAGCAGGTGGCTTCCCGCGTCTGCCGCGCCTTCGGCTACCAGCGTATAGACACGCCCACATTTGAGGCTTCGGGGCTATTTGTCCGGGGCGTGGGCGAGCAGACGGACATCGTTCAAAAGGAGATGTACGTCTTCGAGGACCGGGGCAGCGACCAACTCACCCTGCGTCCCGAGGGTACGGCCCCGGTGTGCCGCGCCTACCTGGAGCACGGGATGTCCAGCCTGCCGCAGCCCGTGCGCCTGTACTACTTCTGCCCCATCTTCCGGTACGAGCGCCCCCAGGCCGGCCGCTTCCGGGAGCATCACCAGTTCGGCATCGAAGCAATCGGCGACGCTGACCCCGCCGTAGACGCAGAGGTCATCCAGTTGGGCTGGCGCTATGCCCAAGAGCTGGGGCTGCGCAACCTGTCGCTGGTTGTCAACTCCATCGGCGACTCAGCCTGCCGACCGGCTTACCTGCAAGCCCTGAAGGAATACTACCGCGAGCGCCTCGACCACCTGTGCCAGGACTGCCGTGGCCGATACGAGCGCAACCCCCTGCGCCTGCTGGACTGCAAGCAGGAACGCTGCCAGCCGTACATCGCTGACGCGCCGAAAACGTCGGAGCACCTGTGTGACGCCTGCATGGAGCACTGGACCCGTCTCATTGCGTACCTTGACCTGCTGGGCATTCCCTATACCAAGAGCCATCGCCTGGTGCGGGGCCTGGACTACTACACGCGAACCGTTTTCGAGATCCAGCCGCCCGAAGAGGGGGGGCAGAGCACCGTCCTGGGCGGCGGCAGGTACGACGGCCTCATCCAGGAGCTGGGAGGACCGCCCACGCCGGGGATAGGATTTGGGTCCGGCTTCGAGCGGATGGTCCTGAACCTGAAGCGGCAAGAGGCGCCGGTAGCGGAGGTCATGCCGCGACCTGTCGTGCTTGTCACCAACGGCGCGAAGGCGCTGGAGTATGGCATGGGTCTGGCGGCTGGCCTGCGCGCTGCCGGGCTGACTGTGCTCCTGGCGCCGGCGCAGCGCTCCCTGAGGGCGCAGATGCGCTACGCCTCTTCAGTCAACGCCCGCTACGCCGTTGTCCTGGGCGAGACGGAGGTGGAACGGCGCGCCGGGTCGGTGCGCGACATGGACAGCGCCAGCCAGGAAGAAGTGCCGGAGGCAGACCTGCCATCCTACCTGGCTGCCGGGACCGGTACGCCGTAGGGGCACGATATGTCGTGCCCCTACGTTTGGCTACCTTACTGTCGTTCTAGAGCGAGGTGGTCAAACAACCATCCCTCCCCAATTGCGCTCCGCCTCGCGAAGAATCTCTCCCGGCCATCGCCTTCCGAGGGCCGCGGCAGTGACGACGTCGCGAGTCCACGACAACGTCGGGACAGCAGCCCTTCACTGGCTAGCCAGATCTTCCCAGGCTTGGACATCCTTCTATGGGAAGCTGAGGGTCGTCTCTACCAGTTGGCCCTGGTAGTTGAGCACGGTCCCGGACTTCACGCCCTCGTGGTAGAACTCGACTTTGCCACTGGTGTAGATGGGGTTGATCACGCCAATTGTGAATTCGACGGCGCCGTCTGCGCCCACCACGTCAGTGAACCACAAGTCCATCAAGTTCTGTCCAAACAAACGGGCGTAGACCGTTGTCCCGGCGGGAAGGGCCGTCCCGCCCGCAGTCGCCGTGCCCTTGACGAGCATGGGGAACGGCGGAGGCGAAGCAGGGTTGGCGGCCGGCGTTGGCCTGGGCGCCGTAAGGCTGATGGACCCGCCGGCCAGGGCTTCAATGGCAGGCCGGATGGAGTCCTCCGCCTTGGCAAAGGAATCGTCGGAGGCCGGAAGCCCCAGGCTCTGGATGTAGGAGTTCTCCACGTTGATGCCAAGGAGCTCGCCGTTGCGGTTGAACAGCGGGCTGCCCACCGTACCCGCCAGGGGCGGCAGGTTGACGCGCAGAAAACGCACGCCTGTGGCGAAGTCCGTCCGCACTGCTGAGACCTGGCCTTCCAGCGGCACCGAACTCCCCGGTCGGGCCACCGGATAGCCGATGGACAGGACTTCTGCGCCTATGCTCACTCCCAGTGAATCGCCGTACTTGACCCCAGGCAGTGTCGCGCCAATCACACGGACCAGCGCCAGGTCCTTGCCGTCGTCTCGCCCCACGATCCAGCCGCTGAAGGTCTGGCCACTGTCCGTCCGCACCGACACAAGCGGTCCCGCCCCTAACGTTATGCTGGTGGTGAGGACGTGGTTGGCAGGGTTCAGCAGCGCCACTCCGGTGAGCTGGGCGTCGCCGGCGGTGACCTTCACGACAGAGGCCCGCACCTGCGACACAATCGAGCCAAGGCTGGGCGTCGGCGTTGGGCTGGGTGTCGGCGTTGCTGTAGGCGTAGGCGTGGCCGTTGGCGTTGGCGTCGCAGTAGGCGTGGCCGTGGGCGTCGGCGTATTCGTTGGGGTGGCAGTCGGCGGCAATGGCGTCGCGGTCGGCGTCGCGGTGGCGGTCGCCGTCGGCGTAAAAGTGGCTGTGGGCGTAAACGTCGGTGTGGGAGTCGGAGTGGGCGTCTCTTGGCACCCAATGGCAGCTAAGGCAATGAACAGCGAAATGAGTACTATTGACGGTCGTCGCAGGCTCGCCATGACATCTCCTGAGCGCAGTTTGCCCACTAAGAAGCTATCTCAAAAGTTCCTTCCCCCGCGATGCGCGAAGGTCATGATGAGAGTGAGTCCACATGAGAGCGGCATCTTCCCTCACCTCGCCTCTCTCAGCAAGAGAGAAGGGGTTGAGATAGTTCCTGGGCCAGAGTAGATAGTACCGCAAAGGGAGGCGTTTGCAAACTCAGTGTGTATCAGTTTGTCTTTCTCAGGAAGGTGCGAGGGAACCGCGTTCCTGCCGGGGGTTGCTGGGGCGTCCCCCAGCGTACCAGGGC
>JACQUI010000323.1 GCA_016210395.1 Chloroflexota bacterium
AGCTACACCATCACCGCCGACGCGGGCTACCACGTGGCGGACGTGCTGGTGGACGGCGCTTCTGTGGGCGCGGCCTCCAGCTACACCTTCAACAACGTGACGGCCAACCACACCATTGAGGCAACCTTCGCGGCGGATACGCCGGTCCCGCCCACCACCTTCACCATCACCGCCGGCGCAGGGGCCAACGGGGCCATCACGCCCTCTGGGGTAGTGACTCTGAACTCCGGCGACAACCAGAGCTACGCCATCACCGCCGACGCCGGGTTCCACGTGGCGGACGTGCTGGTGGACGGCGCTTCTGTGGGCGCGGTGTCCAGCTACACCTTCAACAACGTGGCTGCCAACCACACCATTGAGGCAACCTTCGCGGCGGACGCACCCCCAGCGCCGGCCACCTTCACCATCACCGCCGGCGCGGGGGCCAACGGGAGCATCACGCCCTCCGGAGTTGTGACGCTGAACTCCGGCGATAGCCAGAGCTACACCATCACCGCCGACGCCGGGTTCCACGTGGCGGACGTGGTGGTAGACGGTGCGTCTATAGGCGCGGTGTCCAGCTACACCTTCAACAACGTGGCGGCCAACCACACTATTGAGGCAACCTTCGCGGCGGACGCGCCGGTCCCGCCGGCCACCTTCACCATCACCGCCGGCGCAGGGGCCAACGGGAGCATTGCGCCCGCTGGTGTCACGACGGTGAATGCTGGGTCCAACCAGGCCTATGTCATCACTGCAAACGCGGGCTACCACGTGGCGGACGTGGTGGTGGACGGCGCTTCCGTGGGCGCGGCCTCCAGCTACACCTTCAACAACATTGCGGCCAACCATACCATCTCGGTCACCTTTGCGGCTGACGCGCCGGCAGGCGGCAAGCCCGAAGAAGATGAGGAAGAAGAGGACGAGGGGGAGGAGGATGAGCACGAAGGCGACGATGACCACGATGAAGGCGACGACGACGATGAGGATGACGAGGAGGAGGACGACGACGATGGCGAAGATGACGACGACGAGGATGACGAAGACAAAGACGACTAGTCCCGACGTCGCGCCGGCCTAGGGCCCGCGCTGGCAATCGTGCTCACGAGGATCCCGGTACCAAAGGACCAGGGTGAGGCTGCCATGATCACACTACGACCTGCAGCTCCCACAACGCTGGAAGGGTCAGAGGCAAAAGAGAGGGCGTGGCTCGCCGGCCTGCGTGCCCCAGCCTCCGCGCTGCGGAGGCTGGGGGCGAGCGGTAGCAGCTTGCTGTGCCTCCGGGTTGGCATGGGATGGTTCATGTTCTACGCGGGCTGGATAAAGGCATATGCGGAGGACGGATGGAGCGCGGGCCGTTTCCTCACGGACGCTACCCAGGGCCCCTTCGCCGGTGTCTTCCAAGCCATGGCATTCAACCCTGTGGTTGATGGGCTGGTAATAGCGGGTGAGATTGGCGTTGGCCTCGCGTTGCTGTTGGGCGCCGCCGTGCGGTTTGCGGTGCTTTCCGGGATCGCCATCTTCGTCCCGTTGTATTTGACCCATCTGCCTCCCCCGGACGGCTGGTTGAGCCAGCACATCATCTACATCCTGGCGCTTGTTGTCCTGGGCGCGACGCGGTCCGGCGTCACATACGGGATTGACGGGCTCCTGGTGGACTGGGAACAGAGATTCCCCGCGCTTCGCTACCTCCTTGGCTAGCCAAATGCGTTGGACCCGCAGAGACATGCTACGGATATCAACGTAGGAGCGCTGTCCCGTGACCTGAGTCCGCTAGAGAGCGCTCGGCTGTAACGCATTTGTTATGATAAGCCCGCCGCGTGTTACGGCAACGTAACGCCTGTTCTTGGAACAATAGATGTAGGTAAAGTCGCTGAGTACAGGAGGTCATCAAGGCCTTCTGCTCCCGGGCAAGAGAGGAGGGACATCGTCAACTGTTGGTTACCCCCAATTAGCATTCGCGGCCCTCACCGTCATGTTCCTTCCGGCCGCGAATGCTCCGAAGCCCCCGCTCGACATTACGCACCCTCTTGATTGGACGGGGAGGTAGATCAGGCCATGTGGAACCAAATTGTAGCGTCACTCCTTGGAACTAAACACGTAGCGTTGGCCATCGGCGTGTTCGCCGCCGCAGTGACGGCAGGGGCCGCCTTCGGCGCGGGGTTGCTGGTGTCCAACATACTCAACGTCGGAACTACGACCTTCGTGTCGTACTCAATCGAGTTGACCCAGATCAAGAGCCTGGACGCCAGCCTTGGCCCCGGCCAGACTGGCAGCGCACGCTTTGGCATCAGGAACACCGGTTCCGCTCTACCCAGCGCTACCTTGATGGTGGAGTTGGTCGGCGGAGTGAACCTGGCTGATGCCTCAATCGTCACCATGGAGTTCGAAGACCGGAACACCTCTGACAAATGGCCCGTCACGCTCTCTGCTGTTGGCGGGACACTGCAGGGCAAGGCCCGGTCCGGCTGGGCTGTCCCCGTCGGGTACGCTGGGGAAGCCGACGTAAAGGTGACCTTCCGGAATGGCGCGCCTATTACGTCCTATACGCTGAACATTTGGATAGAGATGGACGCGGCGGCTCCTGCTCCAACGCCCACGCCCACTGCTGCGCCGGGGGCCCCAACGCCCACGCCATCAGCGACGGCGCTTCTGACGATGGACGTGACGGCAACCAAGAGCGACACGTTCGTCCCCGGCAGCGTGACCATCGGCTCCGGCAGCACGGTGCGCTGGACGATGGCAGCAGATGCAGTACACAACGTGTTCTTTGACGACCCGGCGATTCCGGACAGCCCAAGTGTCCTGACAAGTGGGCAAACGTACCAGGCGACCTTCAGTCAGACTGGATCGTACACCTACTATTGCAGTATTCACGGGCGGGACATGTCTGGAACGGTCATAGTGCAGTAGCGTAACTCCTGGGATGGAGCTACTCTGAAGTGACGCCCCAGGCTCAAGGGCATAGCCTGGGGCGTTCCAATTCCTGCAATGCTCGGCGGCGCTTGGTCACAAGCATGAGGGAGGTTGCAGCCTGCAGGCGCGGGCCGGAGGGCTGGCCCAGAGACCGCTTGGGGGCAGAGGCGCAGTCTAAGAGTGCCCCGCCGGCTCATTGGGTTGGGTTAGCCAATGACGGGCCATGGCAGGCTTGGAGCCAAGGTGACTGGTTGCTCAGCCCGTATGCTGATGTGCGGTGAGGTGTGGGGACGCATTCTATGACAGACTCAATATCGTATTGCAGGGGAGGACCTCTGGCAGTCCTGTCTCCCATGGACGTCTTGGCGGCTCACAGGCGCGCCAGGACAGTTGCGGCAGCTATCGGATTCGCAGGCAGCGATCTGACCATGATCGCCACGGTGGTCTCGGAGCTGGCGCGGAACATCGTGCTTCACGCGGGGACAGGTGAAATCCTGATGGCTGCAACGAAACAAGGGAGATGCAGCGGCATCGAGATCGTTGCCCGCGATAAGGGCCCGGGCATCCGTGATGTCGCGCAGGCCATGCGGGCAGGCTACTCGACTGCGGGCAGCCTCGGCCTCGGGCTGGCGGCCGTGCAAAAGGCGGCTGACGAGTTTCAGATCACTTCGAGGCAAGGCGAGGGGACGACGGTGACCGTGCGGAAGTGGATGTGCTTTGGCTCTGCGCCCCACGGCTGATCAGGAGATTCCCCAGAGCAATCGCAGCCCCCTTTCCCGCTTCGTTCGCAACGGCGACAGGAGTGAGGCCAAGGGGTCCCACCAGATGCGCCGCCTCCTCTATGCCGCTTTGCAGGTCTACCGTGCTTATGACCTTGCTCAGGTCAACGCCAAGGCTTACCAGCTTGCCCGTCATCTCCACGGAAGCGCCGGTGATGATGGCGGCCGCGCCCATCAGTCTGGCCGCATTGAGGCAACGCACGAGGCTGTTGGCGGCGTGAACGTCGTTTATCACCGCGCCGGTGAGGTCTACCACCACTGCCCTGGCCTTGGATGCGCGCACGGCGGCCAGCAACCTGGCCGTCATCTGCGCAATGCGCTCCGAGTCTATCAGGCCGATAAGGGGAAGGAGCAGCAGCCGCTCGCCAATGGGCAGGACAGGCGTGGAAAGCTCTTGGATAACCTGCTCGGTGCGCTGTTGCTCTGCCTGTAGCTGCGCGTTGATGATTGCCGCCCCGATCTGAGAGCAGACGCTCGCCGCGATGTCAGCGTGCTGTCCCGTATAAGCTTGGGCCATGCAGGATTGCAGATGCAGTACGCCTATGACCTTGCCATCGTGCAGGAGCGGGACCGCGAGGAATGACTTTAAGCCCGCGCGGATTTCGGGTCCCAGCGCGGGGAACCGCTCCAGGAGTGTCTGCTCGGCATCCTCCTGTACAACAAGTGCCGTGCGCTTCTGTACGACTCCATCAGTGAGGTAACAGTGCGATGGCCCAGGAGTTTGGCTTGTTGGGCGGGCCACTTCAATGCCGGTTCCAAAGACAGTAACATAGGAATCTAGCGCCACGCCTACCAGCACAATGCGGGCGTGGTCAAAAGGGATGATCTTGCCGACCTCACGGGCGATTGGCGCATACAGTCGCTGCACCTCCAGCGGAGAGCTGACCAGGCGCCCCAGCTCCGCCATGACCGCCTTCTCCTCAGCTTGCCGGCGCTGGTCTTCCTCCTTCCGCAGCGCCTCTTGCATGCGGCTGCGCTCCTCTGCTTGCGCCGCCGCAAGCAAGACCTCGCGCCGGCGGGACCTGTTGATCTGCACGTTCCCCGTGGCCACGAACCCAAACAGCACCAGGAACAGGCCGCCGAGAGTGCCGGCCGTCGTTCTTAGAACGGTTTCCTTGGTATCGTCCACGAGGTAGGAGACCTCATTCGTCACCTCTTTGTAGACCTCCATGACGGCGATCTCTTCCCCCGTCACGGGATCAACAGCGGAGATGTACGTTTCCACGACATCGCCGCGTTTGGGGTTGCCCCGGAGGTCTGTGAAGTCGTGGTCTCGCTGGAACTGGGAGACCACACCGCCGGGCGGCAACGTGTGGAACGTCTGCTCTTCACTCACCTTCCCTATATCTTGAGGGTTCGTGCTCCACACAATCGCACCGTTGGGCTTGAACACGTTGTACTCGATGAAGTTCAGCCCTTCCGGCAGCGTGGGGATAACTGAAGGTAGGCCTCGAGGCCCCGTGAGGTCATCTATGCTGAGTCTCAGGTTGGCGATCCGTGACATGATTTCTGCCTGAGATATGTCTTCCTGCGGCCTGAGGGGCGCGACAACGATCTCGCGCTTGACGAGGTTCATCAAGTACATGGCGTCCGCCTTGGCGTTCTCCTCGGCAACGCCCACCAGGTTGTCCACAGCGCGCCTACCTATGATGGCGTTGACGATCGCTATTGCGGAGGCGATGGCAACCACAGCCGTAGCGACGAAGAGGATGGTGAGTTGATACTTTTTCAGCATAGTGGCTTCCCCAGGGGAGCGGCATGGCTGGACCCACGGAACGCAGAAAAAATGCCCCGGGCAGAAGGCGGCGCGGGGCGTTCTTTCATCGACGCCCCATCTTGCCATTGGCGACTGGGCTTTGTTTACCAATGAGCCTCTTTGCTGTGCCGGAGTACCATGAAGTACGTAGCCGCATCAAATGATGGTGCAATTGAACCATAACCCAGAGCTTTTGTATAGCTACTCATGTCTAGGACGTATGGTCGGATTCCTGAGATAGCGCATCCCTCCTGGGGAAAGAGAACTAGAGCAAGGAGCCTGCAACCCCACCCTTTATACGTCTTCACCGTATTCGTCGCGACAGCAGGCAAAGGTGGGGCGGTACAGGCGCAGCATGTTGCGCCTGTACCGAGACGCGCAGGGTTCAGAACTACCAATGCCAGCCCTGCAAAGGCAACGTTGGTCCGAGCGAAGCGGGCCGGCAACGGCCCGCCCTGGGGTCACACCCTCCGGCTGATGCGGGGGTCCAGGGCATCGCGCAGGCCATCGCCCAGGAAGGTAAAGGAGAGCATGACCGTAGCGATGGCGATAGCGGGGAAGAGCACCAGGTGCTTCGCCACGAAAATCAGGGTGTAGCCGTCCTGGATCATGGTGCCCCAGCTCGGCGTCGGGGGCGGCACGCCAATGCCAATATAGCTCAGCGCCGCCTCCACAAAGATGGCCCTGGGAATGGCGAACGTCACCGCCACCAGCAGCGGGCCCACGGCGTTAGGCAGGACGTGCCGCAAAATAATCCACGCATTCGATGCCCCCACAGCACGGGCGGCAGTGACATACTCTTCAGACTTGATGGCAAGCACCTGGCCGCGCACAAGCCGCGCGATGGAGGTCCAGGCGACCAGCCCGATCGCCAGGAAGATCATCAGGATGCCGCCGCCCAGGACGCTGCGCAGCAGGATGATAAACAGCAGGTCTGGAAAGGCGTAGACGATATCAACTCCCCGCATGAGGAGGTTATCCACCCTGCCGCCCGCATAGCCGGCCATGAGGCCGATGGGCACGCCGATGCTCAGAACAATAGCCTGCGTGAAGACGCCGACAATGAGTGACGTGCGCGTCCCGAAGACGAGGCGGCTGAATGTATCGCGTCCCAGCGCATCTGTGCCAAGCCAGTGTTTGCCGTTTGGCGCTTCGGCGAGGGCGTCATAGTTCTGTTTGATGGGGTCGTAAGGGCTCAGGAGCGGCGCAGCGATAGCCGCCAAGGCGAGGAGAATAATGATGACCAGGCCGGCCATAGCAAGCCGGTTGCGAGCCAAACGCTGGAAGGCCAGGGCGTACAGCCCCCTGGACTTGGGGGCTGCGCGCGTGGTGGAGGGGAGAGGGTAGGCCGTGCCGTTTATCATTCGTTGTACCTGATCCGCGGGTCAACGACGGAGTACAGGATGTCAACAGCCAGGTTCAGGAGCGCAATGACCGCCGCGTAGAAGAGCACCGTGCCCATGATCAACCCGTAGTCCCGCTGAAAAACGCCCTGGACAAAAAGCCTGCCTATGCCAGGCACCGCAAAGATCTGCTCGATGATGAATGAACCGGTGATGAGAGCGGCAAGCTCCGGGCCGGTCACCGACAGGACGGGAATGAGGGCATTCTTGAGGGCGTGGCGGTAGTAAATCACCCCAGGCGCCAGGCCTTTGGAATGGGCGGTGCGTATGTAGTCCTGGCCCAGCACCTCCAGCATGGAGGCCCGTGCGATGCGCGCGATATAGGCGGCCGGCAACGCTGCCAGGGCCAGCGACGGCAAGACCATGTGCTGCGGCTTGCCCCATCCCCCTGTGGGCAGAAGGTGCAGCGTGATGGACAGGACGATGATGAGCAGGAACGCGAGAATAAAGCCAGGGACAGCGGCGAAGATGGTGGCGAACTGCACCGATAGGTAGTCTACCCAGGAGTTGTGCTTGATGGCCGCCGCCATACCCAGGGGTATGCCTACGGCGAGTGCGAGGGAGAAGGCAATGAGGCCGATGGCCGCCGTCTTGGGCAGGCCTTGCAGAATGATGGACGTGACCGGACGGTCCTGGTAGGTGTAGGAGATGCCCAGGTCGCCGCGAAGAGCATTGCCCACGAACGTTGCATACTGCTTCCAGAGGGGGTCGTCCAGGCCGTACTTGCGGTTGAGGTTCTCGATGACGGCGGGAGCCAGGGCTTTCTCCCTGTCCCACGGGCCACCGGGGACAAGGTGCATGATAAGGAAGGTGAGGATGGATATCCCCAGCAAGACGGGGACCATCCACAGGATGCGGCCTACCAGGTACTTGAACATGCGTAGCGCCTGCACGGGCGAGGGATGGAGCGTGTCTCAGAAGTCAGCCGCCCAACAGGGTTTCAGAATCCATGATGGGCTTCCATAGGGGCATCCCGACTTTGTCGGGATGCCCCTATGGACAATTGTACCCTATTTGCCGATAGCGACCTCGACGTAGAAGAAGTCGCCGGGGATACCGCCGTCCATGCCCGTCGTCTTCAGGTTCAGGACGTTGGGCTTCTTCACCCAGAAGCGCTCCCGGTAGAACATGGGAATGATAGGAGCGTCGTCAATCACCATCTGGTGCGCTTGCTTCCACATCTGGAGGCGCTTGGCGTCGTCAAGCTCGGTCGTGGCCTGTTTCGTCAGCGCATCGAATTGAGCATTGCTGTACAGCGTGTGGTTGTTCCCCGCGCCGGTCCCGAAGAGGCCCGGCAGGAAGTTCTCAGGGTCAGGGTAGTCGGCGCCCCACCCCAGGAACGCCCACTGATGCTGGTTCTCAGTGAGGAACTGGCGGAAGGCCCTGGACTCCTGCGGGTCCAGCTTGATGTCCAGCCCCAGGTTCTCTTTCATCTGGCTTTGCAGGAACTGGGCGATCAGCGTGTTGCCCGTAGTGTTGGAGTAGCTGAAGGTCAGGGTAGGCAACCCCTTCCCGTCCGGGAACCCTGCGTCCGCAAGGAGTTTCTTGGCCTTGGCAGGATCGAACTTGTACTGCGAACCCACCGCAACGTCGTAGCCGGGCATCCCCGGCGGCAGCCAGGCCGTTGCAGTCTTGCCCACGCCGTTGCGCACCTTGTCCACGAAGGCGTCGCGGTCCACGGCTGTGGCCAGCGCTTGCCGCACCAGCTTGTTGTCGAAGGGTGGCTTGGCCACGTTGTACTGGAAGGCGAAGACCGTCAGCTCGTTGAAGCGAAGCACTTCCTTGGAGAGCACGGGGTCGGCCAGGATGGCCTTCTCGTTGCCGGCGGGCACCGACACCATGTCCAGCTCGCCGTTGCGATAGGCCAGCATCGCTGCGTTTTCATCAGGCAGCAGCTTGAGCAGGATGGTCTTCAGCGTGGGTTTCTTGCCCCAGTACTTGGGGTTGGCCTCCAGGGTGATGTGGTCCTGGTGCACCCACTCTTTGAGCAGGAAGGGGCCGTTGCCAATGAGGTTGCCGGCCTCGATCCACTTGTCGCCGTTCTTTTCGATGACGTCCTGGCGCACAGGATAGACCGGCCACAGGGCCATCTTGGGCAGGAAGGTGGACTCGGCGGCCTTCAACCGTATCTCCAGGATGTAGTCGCCGGCGGACCGCACATCCACCCCGTCCCGCAGTGTGGCTTTCGTTGCGGCGTCGGCGCTGGCGGCGGAGTTGTACTCCTCTGCCCCAGTTATGGAATAGTAGAAGGATGCGTAGTCTGCCGCCAGGTCAGGGCTCAGCATCCGTTTGATGCTATACACGTAGTCCTTGGCCGTCACCGGCTGGCCGTCGCTCCACACCGCGTCCTTGCGCAGCTTGAAGGCATACGTCTTGCCATCGGCGGAGATGCCTCCGTTGGCGACCGAAGGGACCTCTTCAGCCGCTACCGCTTTCACGGTCAGGTCCTGGTTGAAGCCCAGGAGGCCGTTGAAGAGCTGCTTGACCACGGTGATTTCAGTGGAGAAGGCGGAGCGGTTCGGGTCAAGGGTAGCCGGCTCGCTGACCAGGTTGGTGCGGAACTCCTGCACGGCGGCCAGGGCAGGCGCAGGCGTGGCGGTTGGCGTGGGTGTGGCTGCGGTTTTGGTGGCTGTTGGAGTCGCAACGGCAGTTGTGGCTATGGCAGTAGGCGTAGCTGCGGTTTTAGTGGCCGTTGGAGTTGCAACGGCAGTTGTGGCTGTGGCAGTAGGCGTTGGCTCGGCGCCGCCGCAAGCAACGGCGAGGGCAAGCGCACCGAGGAGAGCTACACCAAGGGTCCAGAAACGGGCGATCGGTCCAAAACGAAGCTTTTTCATGGGCAACCTCCCTTTCATGTTCCACAGAAACCTTGAGGCGCTGAGGAGCCATCCCCTGCTGAGGACGCCAGAAAAAGGCCAAACACCGCTTCCTCTTACGTTGCGTGCGCCACCTTGCGCGGAAGCTAGAATACCATGAACGGGAGCGCAGATTCAATTCATAGCTGAGCAAATACTACGAAAACCTGTGTATATTGTATGCGGAGAGCCATTAGCAACCGCAATGGAAGCGCCCCGCGCCATGCTTTGGCGGCGCCTGAAAACGGGCGAGGTGACCTCGTCCCTACATCATGCCCCCCCACAGCGACGGGACAACTGGAAGCCCCTGCTCACAAGGCAAGGTAACCTTGACCCAGCAATGCCGACTTGCTACGATTACAATGCACCGTCCACCGCAAGGGGGCGAGTCGGCGGAAAGGTTTCGGCAGGAGACGCGTTTCTCTGGGAAGCGCGAACAAGTGAATAGCGCGGACGCCGCTGGGATCTGCGATGACCGAGACGGCAGGAATGAGCGAACGCAAAGCAGCGGCGTGTATTTCTCACGGCCGCTTTTTTTGTGCCCTGGGCATAGGGCATACAGCATAAGGCATAGAGCATAGGGCTTTGACCACTACGAATAACAACTCCATTACCGACGTGCCAGGCATCCACGTGGGCCACTATACCGACCTGGTGAACGCCAAGGGGTGCACGGTCGTTCTCTGTCCTGAAGGGGGCGCCGTCGGGGGTGTGGACGTGCGGGGGACGGCCCCCGGGACACGCGAGACCGACCTGCTCCGGCCGGGGCAGCTTGTGGAGCGCGTGCATGCAGTCCTACTGACCGGCGGCAGCGCCTATGGCCTGGACGCTGCGGGCGGCGTCATGCGCTATCTGGAGGAACACGGCATCGGCTTCCGTATGGGCGACATCGTCGTGCCCATCGTGTCCGCCGCCGTCATCTTCGACCTGACCCTCGGCAGCTCGCGTGTGCGCCCCGGGCCGGAGCAGGGCTACCAGGCATGCCTGGCCGCCACGTCCGGCCCTGTTGCCGAAGGCACGGTTGGCGCTGGGACAGGCGCAACGGTCGCCAAGGCGCTGGGGCGGGACAAGGCGATCAAGGGCGGGCTGGGTTCGGCCAGCATCCACCTGGGCGATGGCCTTGTGGTGGGGGCAATCGCGGTTGTGAACGCTGTGGGCGATATCGTGGACCCGGAGACGGGGCGCATCATTGCGGGCCCCCGCAAGGAGGACGGCAAAGGCTTCTACAACAGCCTGGAGATGTCGCTGCAGCCAGGTTTTGCCCGGCCCCAGCACGCCTCGACGTCACAGCCCCAGGAAGCCGGACGCACCAACACGACCATCGGCGTGGTGGCGACGAATGCTTCCCTGACCAAGGAGCAGGTGAACAAGATGGCGGAGCGCGGCCAGGACGGCATGGCTCTGGCGGTACGCCCCTCGCACACCGTCGGCGACGGCGACACGGTGTTCGCTCTGGCCACGGGCGGGTGGAATGGCGCGGTGGACCGCAACCAGCTTCAGCGCATCAGCAACGCCGCCGCCGTGGCCATGGCCCGCGCCATCATCCGGGGCGTCACCCAGGCGACGGGGCTGTGCGGCGTGCCTGCGGTGGGGGAGTTGTAGGCAATGGCATCGTCCAAGAAGATCGGTTTCATTGGCGCGGGGCGCGTGGGAACGGCCCTGGCGGTTGGGCTTGCCCGCGCCGGCTACCAGGTCGCTGCCGTCGCTAGCCGGTCCGGGGCGTCCGCCAGAGCCCTGGCTGCCCGCATCCCCGGCTGTCGGGCCTTTGAAAGGCCGGCAGACCTGGTAGCGGCCTGCGGCATCATCTTTCTGGCCGTCCCCGACGACGCCATCGCCGAGGTAGCCGCAGAGTTGCCATGGCGCGCGGGCCAGGCAGCCGTCCACTGCAGCGGCGCGCTGTCGTCGGAGGCGCTGGACGGCGCGCGAAGGCGAGGCGCGTCGGTGGGGTGCTTCCATCCCTTGCAGACCTTCGCCTCAATCGAAGGGGGCGAAGCAAAGCTGGCAGGGTCTGCCTTCGCCATCGAAGGCGAGGGCTGGCTCAGGCAGTGGTTGGAAGAGGCGGCGCTCACGCTGGGCGGCTTTCCCGTCTTCATCAGGGCGCAGGACAGGCCGCTGTACCACGCCTCGGCGGTCATGGCGTGCGGGTACATTGCGACGCTGGTGGACAGCGCCTGCGGGCTGTGGGAGGCCATGGGCCTCAGCCGCGAGGACGCGTTGCGGGCCTTGCTGCCGCTGGTGCGTGGCACGGTGGATAACCTGGCGGAGCACGGCCCGCGCCTGGGGGCCACAGGCCCCATCATGCGCGGCGACGCCGGCACGGTGCACCGGCACCTGGAGGCGCTGGTGGAGCGCGCGCCGGAGGCGCTGGGCCTGTACAGGGAGGCTGGCCTGGCGATGGTGTCGCTGGCCCAGGCAAGGGGTACGATTAGCGGTGCGCAGGCAGAGGAACTTAGGAAGCTATTAGAGTCCCACGCAACGAGACGAGACTCGTTGGCGGGCGTAGTATAGGGGCGCAAGGCTTGTGCCCTAGGGTCACAGGGGTCCGGGGTATCGCGCCCAAGGTCTGGGCAGAGGAGCCAATGGAGCGGCCACCGGTAGACGGGGCCGACCCCGAAAGGAGCAGGAACATGCGGGTCAGCATCAACGACATCAGGGACATGAAGCGCAAGGGGCAACGCATCCCCATGATCACGGCGTACGACTATCCCACTGCCAAGCTGGCGGACGAGGCGGGCATCCCCTTCATCCTTGTGGGCGATAGCCTGGGCCAGGTGGTGTTAGGGTACGAGTCCACGGTGCGCGTGACCATGGAGGACATGCTGCACCACATCAAGGCGGTCATGCGCGGGGCGCAGCGGGCGCTCGTCGTCGCGGACATGCCCTTCATGAGCTACCAGACGGACATCCCCACGGCCATGCGCAACGCCGGGCGCATGCTGCAGGAAGGCGGCGCGGGCGCGGTGAAGCTGGAAGGCGGCGAGCACATGGCCGAGACGGTCCGGCGCATCGTGGAGTGCGGCATCCCGGTCATGGGGCACATCGGCCTGACGCCGCAGTCGGTGCACCAGCTTGGGGGCTACAAGGTGCAGGGCAAGACGCTCAAGGCCGCCGCCAAGCTCATCCGCGACGCCCAGGCGCTGGAAGAGGCGGGGGCCTTCTCCATCGTGCTGGAAAGTGTGCCCGCGTCGCTGAGCCGTATCATCACCGATAAGCTGGCGATCCCGACCATCGGCATTGGCGCCGGCCTCCACTGCGACGGCCAGGTGCAGGTGCTGCACGACATGCTGGGCATCTTCACCGACTTCGTGCCGAAGCACGCCAAGCGGTACGCGAACGTTGCCGAGGTGTTCAAGACGGCAATGACGCAGTACCTCAAAGAGGTGCAGGAAGGCGCCTTCCCGACGGCGAAGGAGAGCTTCACCATGGACGAGGCCGTGCTGGCCGAGCTGAACGCCGGCGAGCGGAGGGTGGCCTCGGACTAGCCTGGCCGCATGAACAGGACTGATTTCCAAAGGTTAGCAGAGCTTCGCCTGATTGAGGGGAAAGCGCTTCTGGATGCAGGGCACTTTGTTGGTGCATGCTATCTGTTAGGGTATGCCGTGGAGTGCGCGCTGAAGGCGTGCATTGCCAAGAGGACGAACCTCCATGACTTCCCGCCCAAAAGGAATGTCGTGGAGGACGTTTACAGCCACAATCTGAGCAAGTTGCTCACTCAGTCGGGCCTGGAGGCAAGCTTCCTGCAAGCCTGTCGCACGGATAAGACGTTGGACATCAACTGGGCTACGGTCAAACTTTGGTCGGAAGAATCAAGATATGACCTTGCTACTTCATCTTCAAAAGCGAATGACCTTTACATTGCGGTCTCCCAGCCGGGAAGTGGGGTGTTTCCGTGGTTGATGAACTCGTGGTAAGGGAGCAACTCACTGATGGGATGATAAGGGCTGGTGAAACACTAACCCGCGCCCTGGATCAGGCAAAGGTGCCGATCAATGGTGCTTTTTGGCTCTATAGCTCAGAGTCCGAGAGATGGACGCTCGTTCTCGTTTCTGAGCAGGTAGGCGAGTCGGGCCCCCGAAAGGTGTACGGAGACATTCAACGGGTATTGCTGAGCCTCACCACTAAGAAGAAATTGAGACTTAGTGACATCACTGTTATGGAGGACACTGCTCCTCTCCCCTCTGCCCTGCGGAATGTCCTCGAGCCTGCAATGAATGTAAGAGGGATGCGGCTCGGCGGGAACGTCGTCAACGGCCAGTACGTTGAAGACGCATACCTTTACTTCTTCAGATGAACGTCATCACCACCGTCGCCGACATGATCGCCGCGCGTGAGCGGCTACCCAGGCCTCTGGGCCTGGTGCCCACCATGGGCTACCTGCACGAAGGGCACATGACCTTGGCCCGCTGCGCCCGCCGCGACTGCCGTTCCGTTATCGCGTCAATCTTTGTCAACCCAACGCAGTTCGGGCCAAACGAGGACTTCGCCGCCTATCCTCGGGACATGGAGCGGGACCTTGCCATGCTCACTAACGAGGGCGTAGACATTGTCTTCGCCCCGACCGTGGAGGAGATGTACCCGCAGGGCTTCTCAACGTATGTGAACGTGGAGAAGGTCACGGACGTGCTGGAGGGGGCGCGCCGTCCCGGCCACTTCCGGGGCGTCGCAACGGTTGTGACCAAACTGTTTACCGTTATCCGGCCGGACAGGTCGTACTTCGGACAGAAGGATGGGCAGCAGGTGGCCGTCATCAAGCGCATGACGGCAGACCTGGCGCTGGGCACGGAGATCGTCGTCGTGCCCACGGTGCGCGAGCCGGACGGCCTGGCCATGAGCAGTCGCAACGTGTACCTGACGCCGGCGGAGCGCGCGGCTGCCCCCGTGCTGTACCGCGCCCTCTGCCGCGCCCGCGACATGCACAAGGATGGCATTCGCGACGCCAACGCGCTGCGCGCAGAGGTGACGCGGATGATCGTCGCCGAGCCTCTGGCAACGCTGGACTACGTAAGCGTCGCGGATGCGGCAACGTTGCAGGAGTTGGAAGCAGTGGACCGGCCCGCCATGATCTCGCTGGCCTGCCGGTTTGGGAGGGCGCGGCTGATTGACAACGTTGTCATAGGCCAGGGCTGATGGAGGCCGTGTTACAATGGCTTGGAGACAACTGGGGCAACCTGGCAAGCGCCGCTGGGTTGTTCGTTACATTCGTCGGCCTGGGGATTGCCATTTGGCAACTCGGCAAGACGAAGAAGGCGGCGGAGGCAGCACGGGAGGCCGCTGAGCAAGCGGGGTTGGCGATACGTGATTCCTTCGTAAAAACCCCTTCGGGGCCAGTCGGAGCGTTTTGGCTCTTCCAAATGACGCCATATGTTGCGAGA
>JACQUI010000335.1 GCA_016210395.1 Chloroflexota bacterium
AGGCCCACACAGTGGCAAAACTGCCTGAGTAAGGAGCGCGCACAGCTACAACAACTCCGTGACCGCTGCATACACTCCTGGGCCTACCGCTTGAGCCGCAAAAAGCGGGCCCACAGGCGACCTTCCAAACATTACCCACACCTACCCACGGTTTAAGGTGACAGCCACTGCCCTCTGTCAAAGGACGGCAGCAGCCAGAGCTTTGCTACCTCCAGAGTCCTGGGCGTACCAACCAGAGCCTTAGCCAATCCTCCCGCCCGAGAGTACAGTCTACGAAGTCCTGAAGTTCCTCTCGTTTGAGGCGCATCTGCCGAGCTATCAGGGATAGCAACTCGTTGTTGATTTGGCCTCGTTCGCCGTGCGAGAGTTTGGTAGCTCGCTCCTTCTTCCCGGCCACAACTATGAAGAAGAAACTGTGATCTCGCTTGGTGTCCTCTTCTGCCTGGCCTTTACGCAGCAAAGCGGCCCGCAATTCCTGATAGTCCATCTCAACGCCTAGGCACGGTCTCGTTGGATAAGGCGACGAAGCAGCGCCAGGTGACTTAATGCAGTGGGACCCAACTGCTCCTCTCGTTCTTCAAGAGACTCCCGATATTCCCCTAACGAAATAATAAGATCTCTGATTGCCTTATCTTTTTGGGGGCCGATACCGTATTCCTCTACGCCTTCCAACCATGTAATGGCAGTGACTGTGTCGCTCGTTTCATGCACCTCGGTTGCCAGTCCCCCGCCGGTGAGACGCCAGCGGTCCACTTGGTACCCCTCTGGGAGCCAGATAGCATATACGGCCCGGACCACGCGATCAGTCGCAATTGGTCCAAAGCTGATAGCGGTTACCCTGATGTCCGGGCTTCGAATCGGCTCGATCCATCCCATCGCAACTGTCTGCATTGTCTTCCCTCCCGCGCCTAGCGCCAGAAACTCTCCCAATCCTCCGGGGAAACCCCCAATTGGTTCAACACCTCTCTAGGAACCTCAGCTCTCACTCCCATCTGCGCCTCGACCTGAAGCACCTGCCGCCTCATGATCATGACCATTGTCTTCAGATGCTCAACGCTCATCCTGACTGTACCAAGCTGAGTCATCTGAGGCGTACGACTCAGGGAGGGATGCGCCTCTCTCAGGGAGAAAGAGAGATTTGCGCCAAAAGGCGTAATCGTAATGGTAAACGCATCCGCATAGACGTCGAACCCGTCACCTTCTTCAGGCATTGGCCTTTACCCCCTTCTGTCAGCGGCCGGAACGCACCACACTTTATCAGCATCCCCTAATCTTTGCCAACATCCTCGATACTAGAGATAACTCTGACCAGCCGGAGGGGGACTCTGCAGCATTGGTCCTATGGCCCCCCATCCCCTGCCTGGCTAGACCTCGCGTGCGCCGGCGCGTACAGCGTTCGCGGGCGCACTGCGTTCCGCCGGTTAACCCGGCGCACCGCCTCTAGATACGACGCCAGCCGCTCCTGGCCCCAGGCCAGGTACTGCCGCCAGACCTCTTCCCCGCCAACGTTGATCCGGTTGATGGCGAAGTTCGCCCACTCCAGCGCCGCGTAGGCGGCCGCGCCTGTGGCAACCACGTCCTCCAGCTCGGACGGCAGCGTGGAAGACGTGGCGTCCAGGGTATGCAGCGCTCCGTAGGAGACGTCAACGCTCTCCGCGCCCGCGGGCGGCGAGTCCAC
Organism: Chloroflexota bacterium; assembly: GCA_016210395.1. Taxonomy (GTDB): domain Bacteria; phylum Chloroflexota; class Dehalococcoidia; order Lucifugimonadales; family JACPCL1; genus JACPCL1. The sequence continues at coordinate 1,679 of JACQUI010000335.1, forward strand.
CAGCAGCGTGAGCGTCCCCGCCCACACGCGGTAGCGCGCGTAGCTGGGCGGGTACTGGCCCGCCGGGTACTCCACCGCCTCCACGCTGACCAGGTCCGTCATAGAAGCCAGGATGGCCAGCGCTGCGCTGACCTGCGTGAAGGTGGGGGTGTCCTCGGCCCAGGCGTCGCCGACGTTGTAGAAGGCGGCGGTGGGCGCGGCGTTCTCCCGGTTGTAGGTCAGGGCGTTGCCGGTGATCTCCACAAAGGGGAGCTGCTGCAGGACGGGGCTTTCCTTGATGATCGTCTCGATGACGCCTGCCAGGAGCAGGTCGTTGGAGAGCTTTGCGGCTTCCGCCAGTGTCAGGGCCATGCGCGTCACCTCCTGTGCTTTGCTGCTGCGATGGCCTGATACTAGAATATACGTTCTGTCTTAGGGAAGAGGCGAATATGCATACCTGTAGGGGCAGGGTCATCCTGCCCGCGTTCTCCTGGTCGGCACACCCAATGCGTTGGCGAATGGGAACCGGCGCGAAGACCGCGCCCCTACGAGGCCTGCACGCCGCGCGTTCCGGGGCAGGGTCTTCCTGCCCGCGTCTCCCGGTCGGCACACCAATCACCCTGCGTATGGAGAACGGGCGCCGCGCCCGCGCCCCTAAGGATAGGTATGCCGTCGCCCCCCGCCATCCCCTCCTCCCCCAAACGCCCGCCGCCGGCGTACCCTTACTCCATGAACACCCGCTGTCACGCGCGCCCGCACGCCGGTGTCCCCCTCTCACTTCAGAGCCTGCCCTGAGCGCAGCCGAAGGGAGAGGGGACTGCAGGGGGTGAGGTAAAGAAGCGCCCCGCAATCAATCAAAGCGCTCCCAATCCGGCCCCACCCGCCGCCAAGCTGGAGGAAGACGCGAAAACGGGAAGCAATCAGTCGGCGGCCCATCAATCAAACGTCCCCAACCCTATGCCCCATGCCCGAATGCCCGTTTGCTCGCTTGCCCGCTTGCCTCTGCCCTATGCCCTCGCGCCTCTATGCGGTAGAATGTTGCGGGTTTTCAACCCCAGCCCGCTGGCAGCCGGCACATCCCAACCAATGAGGAGGCAGCACTTGGCCACCGATTTTGTCAGCAACGAGGAGATCGTCCAGGCGGCGCGGCGCAACCTCGACCAGAGCGCATGGGACTACCTGGTCGGCGGCGCCGAGTCGGAGACTTCCATGCGACGCAACCGCATGGCCTTCGACCGCATCGCTTTTCGTCCCCGGGTGCTGGTGGACGTGTCCAAGCTGGACCCATCCGCTACCTTTCTTGGGCAGAAGCTGCGTATCCCTGTAATGCTTGCCCCAGTGGGGTCTCTGCAGCGATTCACGCCGGAAGGGGGCCTGGCCGCCGCTAAGGCCGCAGCGGAGTTCGGCACTATGCAGGTGGTGAGCACGGTCACGGAGCCTGGCCTGGAGAAGATTGGGGCGGCAGGCGGCGGGCCCAAGGTCTTCCAGCTCTACGTGCAGGGTGACTGGAAGTGGATCGAGGACATCATCCACCGCGCGAAGCAGGCCGGGTACGTCGGCATCGTCGTTACCGTGGACAACGCTCGCTACAGCCGGAGAGAGCGGCCCATGGTCCACGGCTATGCGCCCATGCGGCCCGCGGTGCGCACCCCTGCCTACGGCGGGATGCTGACGTGGGATTTGATGGACCGCATCAGGGACTTGACGGACCTGCCCTTTGGCATCAAGGGCATCGCGACGGCTGAGGATGCAGCCATGGCCATTGAGCACGGCTTCAACATCATCTGGGTGTCCAACCACGGTGGGCGACAGCTTGACCACAGCCGTGGCACGCTGGACATGCTCCCAGAGATCGTTGACGCCGTGGGGGGTAAGGCGGACATCGTCCTGGATGGCGGCGTGCAGCGTGGCAGCGACGTGGTCAAGGCGATTGCCCTGGGCGCCAAGGCCGTGGCCATTGGCAAACTCCAGGGCTGGGGCCTGGCTGCGGCTGGACAGGCGGGAGTGAACAGAGTGCTGGAGATCATGGAAGACGAAGTCCTTTCCGCCATAGCCCTGCTGGGCGTCACCTCCCTTGGCCGGATCAACAGCTCGTATGTGTGCAGGGCGGAACCCGTCAGCCCAGCCCACGAAATGAGCGGCTGGGTCAACATGCCCGGCGGCCGGCTCCTGTAGAACCGGCCAATGCCATACGCCTGGTAGGGGCGCAGCATGCTGCGCCCCTACCAGGCGTATGGCGCGCCGTGTGCGTGTAGGGGCGCGGTCGTCGCGCCCGTGCCCCATGTGCAGGGTGATTGGGTCTGCCGGCCAGGGTACGCGGGCAGGATGACCCTGCCCTACCGTGGGTTTGAAGGCGAGATGTACCCGTAGGGGCGCGGTCGTCGCGCCCAGGAGATTCACGCATCGCAACAGAGAAAAAGGCGTCCCGCTCCGACCGCATCGTGACGGTCGCACTCACCATCCTCGTCCAGGGGTCGCAGGCGCTGGCCCTTGGCGGCATCGCCCTGTTCCTTCCCAGGATCCGCGCCAACCTCGGGCTGTCCTATACCCAGGCGGGCGTGCTGGCCGCCGCAGCCACCTTCGCTTATGCGGCCATGCAGATCCCGGCAGGGTTCCTGGTGGACCGATTCGGGCCGCGCAAGCTCTTCTTTGCCGGGGCGGTGGGCACCAACCTGCTCGCCTTCCTGTTCGGGCTTGTGACCGCCTACTGGATGGCCCTCCCCATCCAGGTGCTGGCGGGAGCGGCCAGGGCGCTGCTGTTTATCCCCGGGCTCATCCTGGTGGCAAGCTGGTTCCCGCCCGCCCGCAGGGCCACCGCCATGGGGCTGTTCACCATCGGCGGCTTTGGGGGCAACGTAGTGCTGTCGTTGACCGGCCCAGCCCTGGCGGACGCCGCAAGCTGGCGCGCCCCCTTCCTGCTCTTCTCCTCCGCCGGCCTGATCGCCTCCCTTGTCTTCCTGCGGCTCAGCAAGGACAACCCTGACGCGCCACGAGGACAGCCCGTCAACCTGAAGGACCTGGCATCCCTGCTCCGGTTCCGAGTCATGTGGCTGCTGGGTTGCATCCAGTACATCCGGTACGCGGTCGTGTACGGCTTGCAGTTCTGGATACCCAGCTACCTCGCCGATGAGAAAGGCGTGTCCCTGCCGGTCGTTGGCGCCATCGTAGCCATTTCCTCAGCGATTACTGCGCCATCCAACTTCGTGGGCGGCTACGTCTCCGACCGCCTGCGCAACCCCCCACTGGTTATCGGCGGCGCGCTCCTGGTGCTGGCCATCGCCATTGCGCTGCTGGCGACGGTCAACAACCTGGCGGTGGTGATCGGACTGGTCTTTGTCACGGCGCTCTTCCAGCAGATCTACTTTGGGCCTCTGTTCTCAGCGCCGGTGGAGATGCTTGGGCTGCGCAACGCGGGGGTGGCTACGGGCCTGGGGAACACCTTCGCCAACGTGGGCGCGCTGACCTTTGGGTATGCCATCGGCGCGCTCAAAGACCTCTCCGGGGGATTCAGCGCCGGGTTCTACGCGTTGGCAGGCTGCTGCGTGATTGGGCTGGCCCTTGCCGTGTTGCTGGGACGCATGCGAAGGCCCGCCAATAAACATAGCGACGCCTGACCTCGCGGCCACGCGTCGCTTTTGCCTATTCTGCTGTCCAAACCCCGCGCGCCTTCTCCCGGCATGCCCGATACGGGGCGGCAACCGCGCCCCTACTAGGTGTGTTGCAAAAGACCGCCGTAGGGGCAGGGGTTCCCCGCCCACGCCAGACTCACGCTGGAGCACAGGGTAGAGTCAACGGCTTCTAGTAGCGAGAGCCTCGCCCCCCGCCGCCGCCACCACCGCCGCTTCCCCGGCGTGCGCCGCCGCCATAACCGCCACCGCCTCCGCCACCACCGAACCCGCCGCCCGCGGGCCTTGGCCTGGCCTCGTTAACGGTGATGGCGCGTCCGCGAAGCTCTTTGCCGTTGAGACCGGTGATAGCGGCCTGCGCTTCGGCTGCTGTGGGCATCTCGATAAACCCAAAGCCCTTGGAGCGCCCGGTATCCCGGTCGCGTACGACGGTCACTTCATCAACTTTGCCGAAGGCCTCAAAGGCCTGCCGCAACTCCTGGTCCGTGACTTCATAGGCAAAGTTCCCTACGTAGATCCTCATTGTGCTCCTTCTGGCGGCCTTCACCGCCATCTATGTACCGGGTAAGGGAGGCGCACGGTCCGCTCTCCCTAGTGGCGATGCCTGATCTGGGACGCCCTTCGTCGCAAGCCGTTATGCTTGCCGGTCTTCTTGTTGATGCGGGCGACGAACTGGGCTGTCGTCTCGTTCTTCGCTGTCGTTTCTTTCTTCATCGTGTATCCTTTCTGGCCCTGCCGGCCACCAGCGGGGATACGCTCCCCTGCATTCTCGAGGCCGGCCGCTGCAGGCCCGGCCTTGCTCTCAGCGCTGTGCGTGCGAACAAACCGCGAGGCTGTGGCGGTTGCGGCTGGCGCGGTTGCTCTCGCGCCGCCGTCGGCGGGGTCCTCACTGCGCCCTGAGCGGCGGCCAAAGTCCCTGGCCACGTCTTTCTCGGCAGGCTGCGTCCCAGCTCCCGTTCGATCTGCCGCCACTTGGCAGACTCTTCCGGCGTAACAAACGTTATCGCCTCCCCCTCCTGCCCCATCCGGCCGGTCCTGCCCACGCGGTGCGTGAAAAGCTGCGCCGTGTCAGGCAAGTCGAAGTTGATAACGCGCTCGATGCCGCTCACGTCCAGGCCACGTGCGGCCACGTTGGTGGCTACGAGGATCGGCGCCGCGCCGGAGCGGAAATCCGCCATGACACGTTCCCGGGCGTTCTGGCTCAGGTTGCCCTGAAGCGCCGACACGGGATAGCCCATCTCTCCCAACCGCGCAGCCAGCTTCTTGACACCATGTTTGGTGCGTCCGAAGACCAGCACGGGCCCTTCCCCTCTGTCGTTCAGGAGAGTGCAGAGCGCCCCAAGTTTGGCGTCCGCCTGTACATTGTACACAACGTGTCGAATCTCCGCAGGCGACTCCAACTCATTGTCCACGCGGACCATCTGGGGGTTGCGCAGGTGGCGTTTCGCCATGCCCATCACCCAATCGGCCACGGTTGCGGAAAACAGGGCCGTCTGCCGGCTGGCCGGCGTCTTTGCAAGGATGCTCTCCACATCCGGCGCAAAGCCCTTGTCCAGCATCTCATCGCCCTCGTCCAGGATGAAGACCCTGAGATTGCCCAGGAGAAGCGTGCCTTGCTTCAGGTGGTCAAGGGTGCGGCCCGGCGTTCCCACGACGATCTGCGCTCCCCTGGAAAGAGCGGCCCGTTCCGGGCCATACGCCCTGCCGCCGTAGAGGAGCGTGACCTGAAGTCGTCGCGACGCGGCGAGGACTCCCATGACTTCGCCGACCTGGATGGCTAGCTCCCGGGTGGGCACCAGCACCATCGCCTGAACGCCGCGCACCTTCGGGTCGCATCGTTCAACAATCGGGAGGGCGAAGGCCAGGGTCTTGCCGGACCCGGTGCGCGCTTGCCCAATAACGTCTCGCCCGTCCAGCATGATGGGAATCGCCTGTGCCTGAATGGGTGTAGGCTCTGTAATGCCCATCCCTGCGATCGCGGACTGCGTCATGGGGTGCAAAGGAAAATCGGAAAAAGTGCGTGCCTGGGTTACCAACATGAAAGCGCTGACTCCTTAGAAGTTAGGTGTTGTGAAAGTCGGTCAGCGCGAGTTACGACGGCGGGTGAACAGGAACGGGGAAGAACCTGTGCGTGACCCAGCTCTCTAAGCCGGGCTGACGGAACAAACATCCTGCGTAGTATACCAGATTCTGTGCGTTGCTGCTTTCGGCTACGCCGGCTATTCGGGTCTTTCGGTGTTCCTGGGTGAAGGACTTGCTGGAAATACGAGCGACAGGCCGCTGCCGTGGCCCTGCGCAAGGCAATTGTCGTGAGAGATCCTTCGCGAGTCGGAACGTCAATGAGAGCGGACGTACTTGACCACCTCGCTCCAGAATGACAGTGCGCCTCGCCGACCTTTGCAACCGCATGCGCTATGGAACAGAGAACCGCTAGGCATTGGTGGGCCATTCAGAACACGTCCAGCGTGAAGCCCGCCCCTCTCGGCGTCTGCTTGAAGTCCAGCACAGCCTTCTCCAGCTTCTGGCGAAGGTCGAAGTCCACAAGGAGCACCTTGACCTCGCCGTGCTCCACTACCAGGTCGTCCTCCCTTGCGTCGTCAATGCCAATGCCGAAATCGCCTTCGCCCACCCATTGGGGCGGCGTCACCAGCCGCAGGCATTTGCCGGGGGCAAGCCCCCGCGTCTCCTGAATGCGTTTCAGCTCGTCCTTTGCCGCGTTGGTGACGGTCAGCATGTCACGCCCCTGCCTCTGCCCGCAGCTCCTGCCGCAGGCCCGACGCGTAGATTTGCCGGAGCGGGCCGCGAAGCAGGCTGAGGCCCATGACCGCCACAAAAGCGCCGCCCGTAACGGACAGGATGAGCGGCACGCTTAGCGCCTCGGCCAGCGCCCCGTTGACCAGGTTGAATATCGCCATCATCCCGCCCACGTGGAAGGTGTAGATACCGCTTGCCCTGCCCCGGACCGAGTCCGGCACCATGTACTGCACCAGCACCTGGGAAAGCGTCATGAACCCCGCCTGAGATGCGCCGATGAGGAACATGGATGCCCACGCGCCGGACACCACGCCGGACCCCGCCAGCGCCATAGGGGCCAGCCCGCTGACCAGCCCCAGCCACAGCAGTAGCTTGCCGCGTGTCCGCTCGCTCTCGATGCCCGCAAGAACAACAACGATGACTAGCGCGCCGGCGCCGTCGGCCATCATCAACAAGGCGAACCCTTCTTGGCCCATACCCAGCCTTTCGCGGGCCAGGCCAGGCAGCATGGACTCGAAGGACATGGTCAGCGCGCAGTGCAGCACAGAGACCAGCACCACGGCCAGAAGCACTGGATGGGAGTAGATGTACGAGAAGCCTTCCAGGAAATTGGCTACCGCGCCTTTGGTGCGGTCAATAATGCCTGTGGATTGCGTCTTGATGCGGAGGATTGCCGCCAGCCCGTAGCAGTACAACAGCGCGCACACCACCAGCGACCATCCGATGTCTACAGTGGCCAGCAGTGGCACGATGAGCAGCGGCCCAAGCAAGCGGCTGGCTTGCATGGTTGCGGAGTTCAGGGCGACCGCGTTGAGCAGCCGCTCCTTTGGCACCAGATTAGGCACCAGGGACTGCGACGTAGGCATCTGCACCGCCCTGGCCACGCCGTTGACTACTGACAACACTACCATGTGCCACACCTGGAGCTGGTCTGTGAACACCAGCGCGGCCAGCGCCAGGTTCTGGACAACGTTGACCGCAAAAGACCAGGCCAGCACCTTCCGCCTGTCGAAACGGTCTGCCATGTACCCGGCAAAGAAGGGCACCACCATCTGCGGCGCCATGGCGGAGAAGGTCACGACGCCTACCAGAAGCGACGACCTGCTCAGGTCGTAGGCCAGCGCCCCCCTGGCGACGATCAGCGCCCAGGCCGCAGCGCCTGCAGCCATGGTGGCGTACCACATCGTCCGGTAGTCCTGGTACTGGAGCGCCCCCAGGAATCGCGCGCTCGTGGCCCGGGCGAACTGCATCGTGCTAGCCAACGTTTCCTCCGCATCTGTCCACCGCCTGGAACGCGCTAGAGACTGCAAAGAAGCGCCCCCGGCAGGCTCTGCCAGAGGCGCTTGTCAAATCAGCCATGTCCAAGCCGTGGCAACACGAACAGAAGCAAGCGTCTCGCCCGCCTGCCTGGCCCATTCGCGGGGCCGCACCACGTCTCCGAATGCTGGTCATAATGGAAGAGAGTATAGCACGGCGCTTCTTGCCGGAGGCAATTGCGCTGCCTTCACACAATCGTCTTCACCACCTGGATGCCGTTCAGCGCCATGTGGTACAGGAACACCAGGTGAAAGAATTCCCCTGGGTGCGGCATGGCCCCAAGGTCCTTTGCCGTTTCGGTTGGCATATCATAGGTCTGCACCACATCTGCGGGAAGGATGACGCGTTGGGCGTAGTCATGGGCATTGGCCCGCAGCCGGAGGTGCATGGCCACGCTGTAGACGCACAAATCAGTGCAGTCGCCAACGACGATCAGGTCCCGCAGGTCCCTATGCCCATCCAACCACCGGTCGAGATTGTTGCCCAGCGCTGGATGCAGCGAGTTCTTCTCCACAACAAGGAACTCATTGGAAAAAGGCAATGCTCGCAGCTCGCCAACGGTTTGGGACTCTTCGGTCCCCCGGATGCAGTGCGGCGGGAAGGCGTGGAACTCCTCTGCGCCCGGGCTGTGGGTATCCTGGCACAGCACGAAGCTGCGGATGCCGTGGCTGTGGGCCTGCTGGAACAGCCGCACTGCGTTGGGAACGATGGCCTGAATACGCGGGCTGGCGAGGCTCCCCTTGTTGCAGAACCCCTCCACCAGGTCCGCCGCGAACACTGCCGCCCGATTTGGCTCCCTGATCTCCTCCCGCAGGACAAAGGGCTGCAGCTTCCGGTACCACTCCTCCATGTGGGCCAGGAGCCCGCTGCCCTGCCGGACAAGGTCTGGCGCAATCATAACGTGCCTCCCATTCTTGATCCCCAGTCTTCCCATGCAAAGGGCGCGGCATCCGCCCCCCTACGACGCATGCGCGAGCCGTAGGGCCAGGGTCTCCCTACCTGCGTCCCATGCGAACGGGCGCGGCGAACACGCGCAGCATCTGAGTCCCTACGGCTGCTGCAACAGTTGCAGGACGTTCCCGTCCGGGTCATAGAACGTCGCCACCCAACCGCCCCAGTGCTCCCGCTCCGGTGGCCGCAGAAACATGATGCCCTGCGCGGCCAGCCTGCTATGCGCCGACTCGATATCCCTCACGCTCAGGTTCACCATGACGCGAAAAGGATCCTTGCTCGGCCCGCGCACGCCGTCGTGGCGTCCCACACTGAGCCGCAGGCCATCGCCCATGTCAAACGCGACAAACGTCGCCCTCCAGGAATGCACCTGCAACCCCAGCGCGTCGCGATAGAAACCCGCGAGGCGCTCCACGTCCTCCGTCCACAGGACCACGCCGGCAATCCCTTCAATCATGGCGACCCCCACTCGATATGACCATTCTACCGCCGTGGCACAGATACCGCACAGGGAAAACCCGTTCGTGGTGAGCTTGTCGAACCACACTCCTTGACAGCCCAAGGCGTGGGAGACTTCTTATCGTACCCTGATCTTAGCAATCACGTTCTAGTTGCGTTACTCCTGCCAGTCGTTTGCATTGACCTTGGCGGCGCCCTCGGCTAAAGTCATCCAATGACTCAACAGACCCATCGCATCGTTGGAGTGGATGTCGGCGGCACGTTCACCGACTTTATGCTGCTGGACGGCGACGACATGCGCACCCACAAGGTGCTGTCCACACCGGACGACCCGTCCCGCGCGGTTGTCCAGGGCCTCCAGGAGATGGGCGTCTTGAACGAAACGCCCCTAGCCCACGGCAGCACCGTCGCCACCAACGCGCTGCTGGAGCGCCGTGGCGCGCGCACCGCCCTGATCACCACCAGAGGCTTCGAGGACCTGCTGCTCATCGGCCGCCAGGCCCGCCCTTCCCTCTATGACCTGCTCCAGGAAAAGCCGGCGCCGCTGGTCCCGCCAGAGCGCGCCTTCGGCGTGACAGAGCGCCTGGATAAAGACGGGCGCGTCGTCCTGCCCATGACGCCCCAGGAGGCCGAGGCCGTGGTCAAGCGCGTGCAGGCGTCGGGGTCGGAGTCGGTATCGGTATGCCTGCTGTTCTCTTTCCGCAACCCGGCGCACGAAGAACACCTGGCGTCGCTGCTGGAGGCGCTGCCCGGCAAGCCCTTCATTTCGCTGTCCAGCCGCGTGCTGCCGGAGTTCCGCGAGTACGAGCGCGCCAGCACCGTGACGGTGAACGCTTACGTAGGCCCGCTCATGGCCCGCTACCTCAGGCGGCTGGAGGAGGGCGCAGGCAGAAAGGGCCTGCGCATCATGCAGTCCTCCGGCGGCAGCATCTCCGCGCGGCAGGCAGCAGAGCAGCCGGTGCGCACCATCCTCAGCGGCCCCGCCGGCGGCGCGGTGGGCGCGTTCTGGGCCGCTACCCAGGCCGGCCACGCCAACATCATCACTTTCGACATGGGGGGCACCTCAACCGACGTCTCCCTGTGCCCGGGGCGCATCCAGGAGACGACCGCAGCGATGGCCGAGGGCTTCCCCATCGGCGTGCCCATGATCGACATCCACACAGTCGGCGCGGGCGGGGGTTCCATCGCCCGGGTGGATGAAGGCGGCGCGCTTCGCGTGGGGCCGCAGTCGGCAGGCGCAGACCCCGGCCCGGCGTGCTACGGCAAAGGCGAGCTCCCCACCGTGACCGATGCCAACCTGGTCCTGGGCAGGCTCGTGCCGCAGCACTTCCTGGGCGGGCGCATGGCGCTGGACTCGGCCCGGGCCGTCCGCGCTCTGGAGCCCCTGGCGCGTGCCCTGAAGACGGACGTTGCAGGCGCGGCCCTGGGCGTGGTCAGGGTCGTGAACTCCAACATGGAGCGGGCCATCCGCGCCGTGTCGTTGGAGCGGGGGCACGACCCCCGCCGGTTTGCCCTCCTTGCCTTCGGCGGCGCGGGAGCGATGCACGCCTGCGAGCTGGCGGAGGAGCTTGGCATTCCCCGCGTGCTCGTCCCCACACACCCCGGCATCCTTTCGGCCCTGGGCGTGGCCATCGCCGACGTGGTGAAAGACTACGCCCGCACGGTGATGCTGCCTTCCGCCCGGCTGACGAAGGCCGCCGTGGAGGATGCCTTCCGCCCCCTGGAAGCGCAGGCACGAGAAGACCTGGCGAAGGAGGGGTACGACGAGGGCCGCTTGCGGCTGGAGCGTCTGCTGGACTTGCGGTACGTGGGCCAGTCCTACGAGCTGACGACCCCCTGCCCGGACGCGAGGGGCGACGGTTTTGCCGGAGCCATTGCCCAGGTATTCCACGCCGCGCACCAGCAGCGGTTCGGCCACAGCGACGCCACCCAGGCCGTGGAGGCGGTGAACGTGCGCCTGAAGGCGGTGGCGCTGGGCGACAAGCCCGCTTTGGTTCCTACGTCGCCCGCAACCGATACACGGGTTGCGCCCATCGCCGCCACGGACGCTGTGTTCCAGGGCGGCCGCTACCCGGATGCGCCCGTGTACGCCAGGGAGAGCCTCGCGCCCGGCAAGCGCATTGTGGGGCCTGCTATCGTTGTGCAGATGGACGCCACCACTGTCCTGCCGCCGGGGTGGGCGGCCTCGGTGGATGGCTGGGGCAACCTGCTGGCGGAAAGAACGCGGTATCCGTAGGGGCAGACCGCGTGTCTGCTCCGTCCCATGGGTTGGTCCCCGCGCCCTACCCGCCCCTCCCCTTCTGCGCCCGCATCTCCTTAATGGTCGCCTCTGTCGGCGGATAGTACCGCCCCGGGCTGACCTTCTCTGCCAGGATTTTGCCCTTCACGTACTCCTCCGCCTCTTCGTGCTCCTCCGCCCAGGCGATGACTTCTTCGGCCCAGGCCGCAGGAACGACGACAATGCCATCGTCATCGCCGGCGAGCACGTCGCCGGGGCGCACCAGCACGCCCGCGCACTGGATATCCACGTTTGCCTGGGCCGGCGTGCCGTACTCCTGGGCCGTGGGCGTCCTCCGCTGGGCAAAGATGGCGAAGCCATACTCCTTCACCACGGCAAGGTCGCGAATCGCGCCGTCGGTGACAAGGCCGTCGGCCTTCTGCATCTGAAGCTGCAGGAGCCGGACATCGCCAAGAGCGGTGGAGTAGGGCATGCGCATGGTGTCCACAACCAGGACATCTCCGGGGCGGCAGGCGTCCATGGCCTGGTAGACAGGGGCGTGTTCGCCGGAGCCGAGCTCCGCTTGCAGGTCGGGCCGGGGCGGCAACATGCGCAGCGTCCTTGCCCTGGCGGCCAGCCGCTTGCCGGGCGTCATAGGGACAACGTCCTCCATGAAGCACAGCGGCGATCCCATGTACCGGACGGCGGACCAGACGGTGGCCGTGCCCACCTTCTTGTAGCGGTCAAGTGTGGCTTGCGGAACGACGATGGGTGGCATGCGTGCCCTCCTGGGGATGATGGGGAAGTATACAGCAGGCGAACGCAGATGAGCAGTTTTGAGAACATAGGGATCCCTCGGAGGGGTGACGACATTACATCATGGTGGTAGGATGAGCAGAGGAGGTCCAAAATGAAACGCACTCAAGTCCAGTTGGATGAGCCAACATACGAGTTACTGAGGACCAGGGCCTTCCAGCGGGGCATTTCCATGTCCGCCTTGCTTCGGGAGGTGCTTCGCCAGCACTTGGCCGCAAGCCAGGCGCCTCTGCGGCTAGAGGACTTCACGTTCATCGGTTCCGGGGAATCCCAGCAGGGAGACCTCTCCCCGGTGTCTGAACGCCATGACGAGGCTCTTGACGAGGCCTATGCGTCATGATCTTCCTTGACACCTCCGCTGTCTATGCCCTGGCTGATCGCCGAGACCCGAATCACGAACAGGCTGTGTCACTCTTTGGACAGGCCCTGACATCAATGGAGGCGCTCCTTGTTCACAGCGCCATACTGATCGAGGCCACTGCCCTCCTGCAACGGCGGCTGGGACTTGCAGCCGCCCTGCGGTTTCTAGAGCAAAGTGAACGTTTTGTTATCCACTGGATAACCGATCGGGATCACGGACAGGCGGTGGAGTTGCTGAAGGAGCGCGGTCGGCGTGGCCTTAGCCTTGTGGACTGCACCAGCTTTGTGGTCATGCGTCATTACCATGTGAACCAGGCCCTGGCATTCGACGGGGACTTCCAGCAGGAAGGATTCGCCCCTTACCAGGGCGCAGCGTCGTAGAACTGCGGTAAGGGAGCAATCGCCTGTACGTTGGAGAATCCGTATGTCAGGTTCCGTGGCGATTGCTGTCCTGGTCTCAGATGCTCATAGGTAGAAACAGAAGAGGCGGTGTGCTTGCGCACACCGCCTCTTCTGTTTCTATGCTAAGGCGCTCTGTGAATATCGCCGGCCGTGTCCTTGAACGGGTCGCCGATGGTGTCGCCCACTACTGCGGCGCCAATGGTGCTGGGAAGTGACCCTGGGCTAGGTCATGGTACAATGGCACAGAGTAATGAGGGGGACGTTCCTATGACAACAAATACGCCCGTGGACATCGGCAGTCTTATCTATTCCCGCCCTGACTTGCACAGTGGCCGTCCCTGTCTCGCGGGCGCAGGCATGATGGTCCGTACTATTGCGGTCCGCCACATGGAGGGCATGAGCGCCGAGGAAATCCTGCAAGATTACCCTCACCTGGACATGGCTCGCATCCATGCTGCCCTGTCCTTTTACTTTGCTAATCGGGAGTTGATTGAGGCTGACTTAGAGGAAGACCGGCGTTTGGGCCTGGAGCTGGCGGCCAAGTATCCGCACGGCTGGACACGCGAAACGGACCGCGAGACGGATACCTAGGGCGTGTTTGCTCTCTACTGGGACGAGGACTCGCTTTGCCATGCCCTTGCGCGTAGCTTACGAGCACAAGGCATTAATCTTGTCACCACTGAAGAAGCGGCCAGGTTGCGCACTCTGATGAAACGCAGCTTGCCTTCGCAGTAGCACTAGGCCGGGTTATCTATACATCCAACGTGCGAGATTTCATGCGCCTGCACCGTGACTGGCTGAGAAGCGGCCGCCATCACGCGGGCATCATCGTGCTTGCCAACCAGAGCACATCCATTGGCGCGCAGACCAGAGGATTCATGCGGCTGATGGCTGCACACTCCTCGGAAACGATGCACGACCGGCTGGAGTTCTTGGACAACTGGATCTCGTAGCCCTTTGCCCTTCAAAACCTCTTGCGTTTGCAGCAAGCGCTCTGTCCCCGTCATGCTTCGGCCTTCCCCCGCATCAACTCAGCCATCGTTTCTCATGTTTGCGAACCTGCGTAAGGTGCGTCTCAGCAGAGTAATAAGGCCCTCCCGGATGGGAGGGCCTTATTGGGTTCATGGTAGGGGGCGACGCATGCGTCGCCCTGCGGAGTTGCCTAAATAAATATCGGGGCCAGCACCAGCGTAATGGTGCTCAGCAGCTTGACCAGCACGTGCAGAGACGGCCCCGCCGTGTCCTTGAACGGGTCGCCGATGGTGTCGCCGACCACTGCGGCGGCGTGAATGGCGCTACCCTTCTTCACCACCGCGCCGTTTTCGTCCTTCATGGCGCCGGACTCCACGAACTTCTTCGCGTTGTCCCATGCGCCGCCGGAGTTGTTCAACACCGTCGCCAGCAGAATGCCGCTGATGGTGCCTACCATGAGGAACGCGCCCATCGCCTCGTGGCGGAGCACAACTCCTACAAAGATGGGCACCGCCACGGCGACAATGCCCGGCAGGATCATTTCGCGCAGGCCGGCGCGGGCGGTGATGTCCACGCAGCGAGCGTAATCGGGCTTGACCGTGCGGTCCATGATCCCGGGGTTCTCGTGGAACTGGCGTCGCACCTCGGCGATGACGTCGCCTGCGGTCTTTGATACCGCGCGGATGGCCAGTGCGCTAAAGAGGAAAGCGAGCATCGCGCCCATCAAGGACCCGACGAAGACCCGGACGTCCGCCAGGTTGATAACATCAAAGACGCCGCCGGGCATGGACTTGGCTACCTCGTCCATGTAGGCGAAGAAGAGGAGGAAGGCAGCAAGGCCCGCAGAGCCGACGGCATAGCCCTTGGTCAAGGCCTTGGTCGTGTTGCCCACCGCGTCAAGGCGGTCGGTCACCCGGCGCACGTCGCCGACGTTGCCGGACATCTCGATGACGCCGTTGGCGTTGTCGGTGATGGGGCCGAAGGTGTCCATGGCCAAAACGTACGCCGCCGTCATCAACATGGCCATGGTCGCCACTGCGGTGCCGAAGAGGCCGGCGCGGATGTCCGTGACGCCGGGGATGTCTGCCTGCTGGCCCAGCCAGAAGGAGGCCCACAGAGCGGATCCGATAATCAGGGCGGTAGCGAACGTGGATTCAAAGCCCACGGAGATGCCCATGACGGCGCTGGTGGCAGGGCCGGTCTTCGCGCCGTTGGCAATGTCCTTCACAGGACGGTACTTGAACTCTGTGTAGAACTGGGTGATGAACACGAAGGCGACGCTGGTGGCAATGCCCACGAGACCGGCATAGAAGTAGTATTGCCACTGAATGCCGCCCTGCCCCAGCATCATGTTGGTGGAAAGGGCCAGGAAGCCAACGGAGAGAATGACCGCCAGGAAGAAACCCTTGTTCAGCGCCATCATAGGATCGGACTCTTCCTTCATCTTGAAGAACGGAAGAGGAGAGCCGACGGAGAGGACGCCCAGAGCGGTGGCGAAGATACCGAAGGAGCGGACCACCAGAGGGAAGAGAACAAAGTACTCAGGGTGGGGGATAGCCGCCACATCCTTGACGGCCAGGTAGATGACAACGCCCAGGATCATGGCGCCGATGTTTTCGGCGGCAGTGGACTCGAACAGGTCCGCGCCGCGGCCTGCGCAGTCGCCGACGTTGTCGCCGACGAGGTCCGCAATGACCGCCGGATTGCGGTCGTCATCCTCCGGGATGCCTGCCTCTACCTTGCCGACAAGGTCGGCGCCCATGTCGGCAGCTTTCGTGTAGATGCCGCCGCCAAGCTGGGAGAAGAGGGCAACGAAGCTTGCGCCGAAGCCAAAGCCCACGATGAGGAAGGGCGCAAGGTCCGGGGTCGTGTTGCCGCCAAAGGCGTAGAACATGGCGGTAACGCCCAGCAGGCTGAGGGCCACGATCAGAAAGCCGGAGACCGCGCCGCCTCGCATGGCGGTCTGGACTGCCTGGTTAAGCCCCTTGGTGGCGGCGGCGGCAGTGCGCAGGTTGGACTTGACCGATACATACATGCCGACGATGCCGGCAACGCCGGAGCAGAACGCCCCGACGAGGAAGGAGACCGCCGTCCGCCAGCCAAGGCCGATCTTGCTGATCGTGTTGCCCTGCGAATCGGTAGGCAGATGCTCCGTGACGGTCGCCAGCACAACGGCGATAGCGACGGCTGCAACAAGGGCCAAGATCGCAATAGTGCGGTACTGGCGGCTGATGAACGCCTTGGCGCCCACAAGGATGCGGTCGGCGATGTCCTGCATGCGCTCGTTGCCAGTGTCCCGGCGCAAGACATCCCACATGAGGTAGAGGGCGAAGAGCACGGCGAATACGCCGGCAATAGGTACGATGATGATCATTCGGTTGCCATCCTCCTCTCGAAGTGTAGACGTTACGATTCCACGTGCCGCTACTGCGAAATCCGCTTGCCTGGACGGCATGCGCTCCAACAATAGCGGCGAAGCATTCTACCTATCCGACGCAAGGTCTGTCAACCTGTTTGCAAGCCCTCCGGGGTCTTTTGGTCCTCCAGGGAAGGGATTATCTCCTCTCCCTTTGAGGGGAGAGGATGAAGCGTACCGCTCAGCACCACGAAGCTATTTTGTGAATGCCCTTCAGAGTGTGGTCATCCAGCCGAAACATCGAAAGACCCTGGAAGCCCTGGAGTCTCTGCCGCAACGTATCATCGCCGTGTTGTGGTGATCAAACGGCACAGGTATACTCCCAGGTATGCTGCAATGACAGTAAATAGAGACGAGGCAGAGCCATGAGCACGGCGAATCAAGACGGGCAGGACCAGCCTGAAAAGACCAGGGCCAACCTGTGGCAACGAGTGAAACAGGCCATCGGCGCGCAGGTGCGGAGAACTCTGATCACTGGGAGTCTGCTGCTCTTGCCCGTGGCCCTGACGTACCTGATCCTGCGGTTCATCTTTGACGTCGTAGACGGCGTCCTGAACCCCGGAATCACCTGGCTCCTGGCGCGGATGAACATTGATTTCTCGGTGCCTGGTGTGGGGGTAGTAGTGGCTGTGGTGCTGCTGTACCTTGCGGGGTTTGTTCTCGCCAATTCAATCGGCCGCAAGTTCATCGCGTGGGGGCAGAAGGCGCTGCTGCGGGTGCCCGTGATCGGCACCGTCTACTCGGCCTCACAGAAACTGGTGGAGTCCTTCTCCGGCAAGGGCGAGACAGGCTTCAAGCGCGTCGTCCTCTTGCAGTACCCTCAGCAGGGCAACTGGACCATCGGATTTCTGACCTCAGTGACCACTGCCTTTGATGGAAAGCAGATGGCGGTAGTGTACATTCCCACAGCGCCGACGCCGACCTCCGGTTGGGTTGCCATTGTGCCGTGGGAAGAGGTCTACGACACGGACATCACGGTGCCGGTGGCCATGCAGATGGTGTTCTCCGGCGGCATTGTGACGCCGGACAAGATCAAGACAGTCCCGTTGTCCGACACCTATCAGGCGGACGAAGAACGGAGGGCTGCGGCCTCATGAACTGCCGTGGGTGAGAAACGCGCACTGCGGAAGGGACTCGCAGCCGGGTAGTGCGTCCCAGGTGCGCCGACGAGCGACACCAACGCCGCAGTTCCCTCCATTACGCGAACCGCGCCGCTTCCGCCTCAACCTCCCACTGCCGCTTCAGCGCCTCAGTCAGAGGCCGGTACGTCTCCGCTGTCTCCACGTTCTGCCTGACCCTGTCGGGGTAGCGCACGCCGGGGATCGCCACAGAGATGCACGGGTTGGAGAGGACGTAGCGCAGCAGCATGGCGGGCGTCAACACCCGCTCGCCGGCCGCCATGCGCGTCCTGATGCTGCTGGTCCTGCCCGACCCTCCCAGCGGCCGCATCACCACCACGCCGATGTCCCGCTCCTTTGCCTTCGCGATCAGCCCCTCCGTCTCGTGGTAGAAGGCGGAGTACTCCATCATCACCGTCTCGAACTCCCCGCAGGCGATGGCCTTCTCCAGCACCTCAAGGCTATGCGACGTGATCCCAATGTGCCCGATCAGCCCGCGCATCTTCGCTACCTGCAGGCCGGCCAGCGCGCCTTCCTCCGACATCACCTTGTCCCAGTCCTCCGGCAGGACGTCGTCAACCTGGTAGACGTCAATGGCGTCCACCCCAAGGAGGCTCAGGCTGCGGTCCACGTCGTACTGCGCCCCGTTCGCCGAGCGGTTGATGGTCTTGGAGGCCAGGTAGAAGCTCCTGCCGCCTCGGGCGCGGATGACCTCGCCGATGAGGTATTCGCTGGCCTGGTAGATCCGGGCGGTGTCTATGTAGTTGATGCCCAGGTCCAGGGCCGTATGCAGCGCCTGCTCTCCCTCCGGCACGGTGGGCGTGTCCATGGCTCCCAAGCCAAGCTCGGTCACCATGAGGCCCGTCTTGCCCAGCCTGCGCTTCTTGATCTCCGCCATGCCGCGCCTCTTTGCCTTGGCCGTTGGGTGTTCGTAGGGGCGTCCCGACCTGTCGGGACGCCCACCTGGAGGACTGGGACAGACACGCAGGTCTGCCCCTACGGATTACATGCCCGTATCTTGTTTTTCATACTGGTGTTGGCTGCAAGCGTGATGGATTCTGAGACAAGCCTCTTGATGGAAAGGGGCTAGATCCGCCAGTCCGGCTACGCCCTCGCCAGCGTGTAGGGGATGTCCAGCTCGCCGCAGATGTCCTTGAACCACTGGATGACCTCCGGGTGCAGCGGAATGCCCCTGGCCTTGCGGTCCAGCGTCACCTCGTGCTCAGGCAGCCCGGCGTAGAGCACTCGCTCCTGGCCAGCCGCGGGCGGCGTGTCCTTCAGCGTGCGCAGGAACTGGTCCATCAGGTCCTTGAAGTGGTCCACGTCCGTGAAGGCGTCTATGCGGAACGCTGCCACCATGTGGGAGTAGTCGCCGCGCGCACCGGAGAGCATCCCGAAGCCGCCCCCCGACAATACCGCGCACATGATGTCCACCACGCTGCCCAGCCCATACCCCTTGTGCGAGCCCAGCTCCCGCGTGGAGCCCAGGGGCAGGCCGGTGGGGCGCTCCGGCGCGGGCGCTTCCTCCATGATGGGCGTGCCGTCCGGCGCGGCCATGGTCCCCGGTTCCATGAGCGCGCCCAGCCGCCGTACAAGCTGGAACTTGTTGGAGGCCACCGCGCTGGTGGCGGCGTCGAACACAAAGGGCGGCTCGCTCCTGGCGGGCGCCGCCAGCGCGATGGGGTTGGTGCCCAGGCGCGGCTCCCGCCCGAAGGTGGGCGCCACACTGGGCCGCGTGCTGGTCATGGCCATGCCGATCATGTCATGCTCCAGGGCCATCATGGCGTGGTAGGAGACCATGCCGGCATGGCGGCTGTTGTACATGGTGACCATGCCCATGCCCACGTCCTTGGCTTTCTGGATGGCGATGCGCATGGCCTTGGGGCAGATGATGATGCCCAGGCCCCGGTCGCACTCGATGTTGGCGGTGGATGGCGTCTCGCGGACGATGCGGATGCGCGGCCTGGGGTTGTACGCGCCGCTGTTGAAGCTGTTCACATAAGAGCGCAGCATGTTGGAGACGCCGTGGCTGTCCACGCCGCGCAGATCGGCGACCACCAGCACGTCGGCGGCAAGACTGGCGTCCTCGGCGGGCACGCCCATCTTCTCAAAGATGCGCTCCACCGTGGCGCGAAGGCCCGCTTCGCCCACGCGGACGGCCTCTTCCTCTTTTACCCGAAAGCGTTCCAGCATCTCGTATCCTTCCTTCTTGGAAGCCCGATTGCGCGAGCCCTTCCACATTCGTCATGGGGCAACATCAATAGCAAGGCCATTCTACTCCGAGAGCGCGAGGGGTCAAGAAGCGTGCTGCTAGGATGCTCTTTCGAGATTCAGCCGTTCCGAAGAAGGGAATTGCGCCTCGCCGCCATCAATCGCGGCACGAAGCTCGAAAAACTTCCTACAGAGGCCGAGACATGGGGAAATATCCTATCGCCGCAGGATTGTCCATTCCTTGTTCGTGGCCATAATCCATGTCACATGAATCCATGTGACATAGGTTGATGCAAAAAGGGCTGGCGACAACATGCTGGAGCGACCGACCATTCAGACACCCCCAGCAAGCAGCCAATCCGAAAACATGGACATCGAGGCAATTCGAGACCGAGTCAGTAGTATTCTCCTTCCCAGCGTCCTGCCACCTGGATACGAACTACGTCATTCCCTTCTCGCACACAACAGGGATGTGTTTCTCACCTTTTGCGACGCCCAGGGATTGGCGGGCGAAGACACTTTTCCGCCTCCGTACTTGACCCTGCGGCTGGTTAGACGTGCGCACCTCGAGGTGAAGGAGGGTTTCTCGGAAGAAATCGCAGTCGGTGCTCAAATGGGAATGTTCATTAGAGGACTGTGGACACGCAAATCTGCAACATCGCCGAGAGTCTGGAGAGAGGATCTTTGCACCTCCATAGTAGTAGAGAGGGACGGCTGGGTCGCCATTGTTTCAGGCAACGAAAAGGGTGTCGGATTGCCGCGCTGGGAACCCGCTATGCTCGTCTCAATCGCTGTATCTCTGCAGTTGCAATAGTCTTCAAAGGGCTTCATGCAGATGGTATCCAAAACACTACCCAGAACATCTTTCCTCGTGGCCGCTGCTGCCGCCCTGGTTTCCGTCATCTCGTTTGGTGCCTGGGCCAGCCGTGACGTGGAGCGCGGCGGAGGCGCCGCAGCCGCGCAGAGCTATACTGGGGCCGGACCCATCCAATCACCCGTCTTGTCCTTTGAAGCACCCGATCCGATCGTTTTTGGTGAGCACACGCCCATCGCTGTCACAAACGCCTTGGAAGAAATATCGAAGCAGGTGGGACCGATCTGGGTGCCCCAGGGTGGCTATGTTTTGAGTTCGGCTTCATGGGTGATGCGCGATGATTTTGGCCTCACGTACCGCCCTGCCCGACCTGGTATGCCAACCCTGACGTTGCGCCACCATCGCGGGGTGAACAACGAAGCCCTGTTCAGCCCACCCAAGTACGTGGAGACGGTGTCCTTGAACGGTGAGAAGGTAAAGGTCATACGCGGGGTGCGCGTGAGACGGCAGGGGGTCGGTGGGCCAGTTGAGTATTTTCCGCAAGCTGCCACCACGGTTGTGCTGGCCCGCCCCGGTTGGACAATCGCGGCCAGGTTCGACTATGGCCTCCAGCAGCGTTCTTCTGACGACCTCGCACGGCTAGATAGCGAACTGCTTGGCATTGTCGCTTCGCTAAGGGAATACACGCTTCCTGTCTACGAGAATAGGCCATGACCCTTGCCTTCGTGCTACAGGTGACCCTCGGAGGACTCTTCATAGTTTCGGCAGTGCCAAAACTGCTGTCGCCACGTCTTTTCATCGAAAGTGTCCGCAAGTACGGTCTCTTGCCAGGGCGACTGAACGATGTATACGGCTGGGCCCTACCTTCCGTGCAGTTCATAGTGGGTGCCGCCCTGACCTTCGGTATCCTTCCACGTTTTGCTGCGCTTTCTTCCCTGGCCCTGCTGGCCTCCTTTGTGATAGCCATGACCACCGCGGTCAGGCGAGGGCAAAACCTGGATTGCGGCTGCTTCGGTCTTCTCTATCGCGAAAAGGTGGGCCCTCCAACAATTGCCCGTGACCTGGTCTTGGCGGCCCTTTTGGG
>JACQUI010000349.1 GCA_016210395.1 Chloroflexota bacterium
CAACACGACGATCCCCACGTCCAAGAGCGAGGTCTTCTCCACGGCCGCCGATGGCCAAACGACCGTGGAGGTGCATGTGCTCCAGGGCGAGCGGGCGATGTCGGCGGAGAACAAGTCGCTGGGGCGCTTCATCCTGGATGGCATATTGCCTGCTCCCAGGGGTGTGCCTCAGATCGAGGTCGCCTTCGACCTTGACGCCAACGGCATCCTGAACGTCTCCGCCAAGGACAAGGCGACCGGCAAGCAGCAGCGCATCACCATCACTGCCAGCTCCGGCCTGGCAAAGGATGAGGTGGAACGGCTGGTGCGGGACGCTGAAGGCCACGCTGCTGAGGACCAGCGCCGGCGGCAGGAGGTGGAGACCCGCAACATGGCGGAAAGCCTCGTCTACAACGCCGAGAAGATGCTGCGCGAGAACAAAGACCACATCCCTCAGGACCTGCAAAAAGAGGTGGAGACCGAGGTCGCCTCCCTGCGCGCGGCGTTGCAGGGCAAAGACAACGCCGCAGCCATCAGCGCGGCGGTGAACCAGCTTCAGCAGACCATGCAGAAGGTGGGCGCGGCAGTCTATAGCAGGGCAGGCGGTCCCGGACAGCCGGAAGGCCCCGGTCCCGCCGGCGGGCCAGGCCCGACAGGGGGGCCACCGCCCAGCGACGGCGGCGCGCCCCCCGGCGGCACGGTGGAAGGACAGTACCGCGACGTGTAGCGCCGGGTGAACGCAAGCATTTGCAAGGGGACGGGCCTTGAGGCCCGTCCCCTTGCCTGTCTCCGAGACGCATGGCGCGCCCGCCCCTTCCCCTGTGCGGTGTATACTACAATCAGACGCGGCCTGGCGACAGGCCGGAGCGAGGAGTGCATATGCAACGTGATTCCCTGGCCCTGCTATGGGGCGCGCATGTCTTGAGTGAGGAAGGCTGGAGCGGGCGGACCCTGGGCGCGTATCTTGCCCCGCATTCAGGTCGCGTCACTCACGTCCAGGCAAAGCGCGGCTTGTTTGGAAAGCCCGAAAACTACAGCCTGGACAAAGCTCAGGTCAGGGAGGATGGCGCTCTTGTCCTGGCGCGCGCGGCAGAGACCGCTCCGGCGCGAGGCTCCGTTCACCTCACGTCACGGACGCCGGTGAGCATTGCAGGATCCGGCGGCGCTCTCCTGGGCCTCATCCTTGACCGCAAGACGAAGGCACCCAGATACGTCCTTGCCTCTTACCAGGGAGATGTCCGGGCCATCAGGCTGGACCTCGTGAGCAACATCGCTTCCGGTTCTCCGGCGGTGCGGCTACCTAGCGAAGAAGCGTCCGCCTTGCCGGTGTACCGCTCCGATGACGCGGCGCTGCGAAACGCGCTGCAGACCCTGGCGAAAGCGAGCCCCGTAGATGACACGTGGGCTACCGTGGACCTGGAGGTTGTCGAGGGGACTGCGCACCTCAGCGGCAACGTGGCTTTCCAGGTGCAGAAAGAGGACGCCGAGCGGGCGGTGCGCGCCGCCAAAGGCGTGCTGGAAGTCCAGAACGACATCGTCTCCGACCAGGACGTGCGGCTGCAGGTGGGGGCTGCCCTGGCGAGGGAGACCGGATGCCGCCGGAGCCAGGTGACCATACGGAGCTTCCGGGGCGCCGTCACCCTGACGGGCAAAGCGCCTTCACAAGAGGCGGCCGACAGGGCGCGAGAGATTGCCTGCGCAGTTCCAGGTGTGCGGTCGCTGACCTCGCAGATCCAGGTAGAGGAGGCGGCCCCCCAGCCGGAGCCCGCCCCAGCCGAGACGCCTTCGGAGCCGGTCGCCGCAGGGTAAAGGTCTACTGATTCCCATTTCGCCGGTTCCCACGCATGTGGCATATTCGCGTGCCCGTTGCGTGCGCTGATTGCCAAACTCCTCTGTGCAGTCCGTTCCTAGAGCCTTTCCCGTTTGCGCCTTTCCCCCCTCCCTGACAGCGCTTTCCGCCTCCCTGCTGCGTTCCATGACTAACTCTAGACTACGGTCAAACCTTGCCCTTGAATGATGACAACAACGCAGAGCTTACTGTATGATTGCGCACGGTTGGTTAAGCCTGTAGGCCAGGAGATGGGTATGGAAAACCGTCCAACGCGTACCGAGGACTCACCCAGACGCCGCTCCGCACCAACCACGCCACCAAGGCCAGCTCTGAGGGAACTGCTAACGCGATGGGTTGAGAAGAAGGTGTTTGGTGAGAAGAAGAAGAAGTCTGCCGATGAAGGCGCGCTAGGTATCTTGGCATTAGCCATGTTCGTAGGTTTCGCAGCGGCATTTGTGTACGGGTTTCAGGCCCAGTCCTCGGTAAGGTCGGGGCTTTGGTCCACTGCCGTATTCGTTGGCGGCGCGGCGCTTGCGCTTGGCGGCCTGCTAGGATTCTTGTTTGGCATCCCACGATCGCCGAGGGAGGAGCAGCCCTCCTCAGGACCGAACGCCGGGGCTGCCAATCAAACGAGCGGTCGGTATCGAGGGAATACCAACCTTGAGGACATCTCAGACTGGCTATCAAAGATACTATTGGGCATCGGTTTTGCCCAGTTGGGCAGCCTGGTTGCGGGATTTTCGACGTTGGGTGATTTCCTGGAGCCCGCCCTCGGCGATTTCTCGACAAGCAAACTGTTCGGAATGACCGTCGTCGTCTATTTCACAATTGGAGGGTTTCTGTACGGATTCCTATGGGCCAGATTGCATTTCGGCCGCTTGCTTAGTCAGGCAGAAGTAGAGCAGAAGGCAGAGCAGCGCGGCAAGGTAGAAGCTCTTGACTTGCTGGACGAGGTCTTGAGGCATCCTAAGCTGTTCGGTGGGAAGCGGATTCTATGGGTGGATGATAACGCAGATGACGTGAAACGCGATAGGGAGATGCTTGAGACCCATCTAGGCGTCACTATTAGGATGGTGACGACGACTGACGAAGCTATCAAGGATGCCGAGGACGCAAAGACGAAGGACCAGGGCTACGATCTCATTATTTCAGACATGGCAAGACCTGGCGATACTCAAGCCGGCTACAGCCTACTCGACAAGGTCAAAGACAAGAACATACCCTACGTCATCTATTCCACAAGTATGCAGCCGGAAAAAGAGGCCGAGGCCATCGAGAAAGGCGCCACCGGAGGAGCAGCTACCTCCGCCGACTTGCTCTTGAAGGTGTCCAGTGCTCTCGGGAAACACAGCTAGCCTGCGCTTGCTGGTCGGGGTGTCGGCCAAGACGCAGTCTTCCTTGAGCCGCTACCCCGCCTTTGCCGCACGTAATGCGCTGGCCCGCAGCCTGTGGGCGTTGATGCGGATGAAGCCCGTGGAGTCCGTGGCGTCGAAGCCGCCGCTGCGGTCCATGCTGGCCAGGTCCTGGTCGTACAGCGCGGCGGGCGACGTTCGTCCCTTGATCGTCACGTTCCCTTTGTAGAGACCCAGCGTCACTGTGCCTGTCACGTACCGCTGGCTGCCGTCCATAAGGCCGCGCAGCAACGCCATCTCCGGCGAGAACCATAGGCCGTAGTACACCAGCTCGGCGAACCTGGGAATGAGCGAGTCCCGCAGGTGCATCACCTCCCGGTCCATGGTGATGCCCTCCAGGTCGCGATGGGCCTTGTGGAGGATCGCGCCGGCAGGCGTCTCGTACACGCCGCGTGACTTGATCCCCACGAATCGGTTCTCCACCATGTCTTCCCGCCCGATGGCGTTGACGCCGCCCACCTGGTTCAGGTACGCGAACAGCTCCATGGGATCGCACTTGGCCGTACCGTCTGCGAGGTTCCGCACTCCCACCGGGTTGCCATCCCTGAAGTCAATGGCCAGCGCCGTCTCCCTGTTGGGGGCGCTCTTGGGTGAGCGCGTCATGGAGAACATGGACTCCCTCGGCGGGCGGGCAGGGTCCTCCAGCTCGCCGGCCTCGTAGCTGATGTGCATCAGGTTGGCGTCGCTGCTCCACGGCTTGCTGCGGGTCGCCTTGACGGGGATGTCGTGCTTCTTAGCGTAGCGCAGCATGTCGGGGCGGCCCTGGAACTGGCCCAGGAACACGGGGTCGCGCCAGGGGGCGTAGATGCCCATCTCCGGGGCAAGCGCCTGGAAGGTGAACTCGAACCGCACCTGGTCATTGCCCTTGCCCGTGGCCCCGTGGGCCAGGACCTGCGCCTTCTCCTTGCGGGCGATGTCCACCTGGGCGCGGGCCGTGAGCGGTCGGGCCAGGGAGGTGCCCATCAGGTAGCGCCCCTCGTAGATGGCGTTGGCGCGCACTGCGGGGAAGATGTAGTCGGTGACGAACTCACGACGCAGGTCCACGACGTACGCTTGGGACGCGCCCACCTTGTACGCCTTGGCGATGGCCTCCTCCATGTCGTCGTCCTGGCCCAGGTTGGCGGTGTAGGTGACCACCTGGTGGCCCTGGGCGACCAGCCAGTGGAGGATGACGGAGGTGTCCAGGCCGCCGCTGTAGGCCAGGACGATCTTCTTGGGCTCAGGCATGGGAGACGCACCTCGTAGTGGAATCGGGCGCACCTAGTATATACTGTCCCAAGGGGAACGTGGAAATCGTACGCACGCCCGTCATTGGGTCATCGTATGGACGCATAACTGGGGACGAATTCCTGCTCTGGGAGACGAACGTAGGGGCGCAAGGCCTTGCGCCCCTACGGTTTCCCTGGCGTGTCGCCACAGCGGGCTGACGCGAAGCCTACGCGGCTACGGAAACGAGCTTCGCTTTGGTGACTGGTTCGGGAATGGGCTGGCGCCCCTCCTTCAGGGCCTCTATGTACAGTGAGATGGCCTCTTTCATCAGGGCATCCGTTTCTTCCAGCGTGTCGCCGCAGGCTACGCACCCTGGGAGATCGGGCGCGTAGGCGGAGTAGTTCTTCCCTGTCCACTCATAGATCACCACGTACTCTTTCATTGTTTTTCCTCGCAGAGCTCCGCCTGCGTCACCAGTAGGGACGCAAGGCCTTGCGCCCCTACGCCGCCGTCGCCTGTGTTGTGACGATCCCTACCCCGCAGCCGCCTTCAGCATCCCGCGCTCCAGGCGCTCCAGGCCCTCGTCTATCTCGCCGCGGCTGATGGTCAGCGGCGGCATGATGCGGATGGCGTTGGGCCGCACGGGGTTCAGCAACAGCCCTTCGTTGTTGCAGGCGGAAACGACCTTGCCGGAGATGTCGCTGCTAAACAGCACGGCGATGAGCAAGCCCATGCCGCGCACCCCGGTGATAAGGCTGCTGTGCTTGGCCCGCAGCGCTTCCAGCCCGCGTGTCATGTAGGCGCCCATGTCCTTCGCTTGGGCCGGGATGTCGTGCTCGATGATGTACCGCGTGGATGCGTTAGCCGCCGCCGTGGTCAACGGGTTGCCGCCGAACGTCGAGCCGTGGTCGCCGGGCTCCAGGACGGCGCACTTCTCCTTTGCCAGGAACGCCCCGATGGGCACGCCGCCCCCCAGGCCCTTGGCCAGCGTCATCACGTCCGGCTCCACGCCGAAGGCCTGGTAGCCCCA
>JACQUI010000330.1 GCA_016210395.1 Chloroflexota bacterium
CCCGTTCGCCCTGAGCCTGTCGAAGGGCGCGTGCGTGGTTCGACAAGCTCACCACGAACGGGACTTGATTGGCCGTTCACTTTGGCAAGTAGGTACTAGCGTGAGGAAACTCATGGCCCAAACTGGATAGGTAGCTCACCTCGAACTGCCTGATGGGAACGCGGATCTCAGCGCACATGACCAGGAGCCTTTGAGCACGTTTCCAAAACGAATCCCAGATACAAAGCCAAGCTAAGAAAGCCCTCGGAATGGCCGCGGAATCCCAGGCCACGCAGGGCCGGACAACGGTAGGGGCGTCCCGATGTCATCTGGACGCCCCTACAATAGCGTGCTAGCAAGGCGAAACGCCTACCGCGCAGCTGCCACGGCCCCAGGTGCAGGGGCCGCCTGCCGCGACTGGCTCTCCCGCTTCTCGAAGAAGGTGAAGTAGAGCGCCGCCGGGACCAGGATCAGGATTGCCGCCGCCGTAAACGCTGTGGCAAACCCGCCGCCTGCAATCAGGATACCGGCCGCGCCTGCTCCCACGCTCCCTCCCAGGTCGAAGGCCGCATGGCTGAACCCGGCCGTGGTGCCCCGCTCTTTCGAGGTCACCAGCTCCATGGAGAGCTGGTTGCGCAGCGGCTGCGAAATGCTGTACATGGCCCCGCGGAATAAGAACAGCGCGGTCACCACGGAGAAGGATGGCACCAGCGCCATGACCATGAGCAGCGGCACCGACGCAGCCTGCGTGAACAGGATGCTCTTGACCTTGCCCCACCGCTGGGCCAGCAGCGGCGAGATCAGTATCGCGCCCGCGCCGGCGATGGACCCCAGCGCCAGCGTCGTCCCGATCTGCCCGTCGCTTGCCCCGTGGGCCTCCTGGAAGAAGACGTTGAAGAACCGGATGGTGAGGCCGAAGGCCGTGCCCACCATCACGCTCAGCAGTGTCAGTTGCATCACGGCCTTGAAGCTGGGCATTCGCGGAAAGTCCAGCAGCTCTTTGAAGCTGTGGGCCAGCTCCACCGGCTTTTCGCGCATGAAGGCCAGCGGCAGCAGCGCAATCAGAGTCAGAGGAAGGCCCGTCACCAGCGCCCAGCGCGCAGCCTGAGGGTCAACGTCCGGCACGCCGATGACGCCGGCCCACAGCAGCGGCATGAAGCCGCCGGTGAGACTGCCCGCAAAGCGAGACACCTGCAGGAACGCCGCGTTCAGGCTGAAGAGGTGCGGGCGCTCCTTCGGCTCGCTGTTCTCCATCATGAACGGCGCGCCCGTCACGCCGTGGAAGGCATCGCCAAAGCCCGCGATGCCCGCCAGCACCAGGATCGCCGCAGGGCTCTGGGTGAAGAGCAGGCTGCCCTGGGCAACGACGCTCAGGCTTGTGGCGATGAAGAAGGAACGCCTGCGGCCGAACCGGTCGGCCAGGATGCCCGCAGGAAGCGCGGCCAGGCCGTGGCACAGCATGTTCACCAGCCAGAACGTGCCGATGAACGTGATTTCAAACCCGGCCCGCAGCAAGTAGAGGTTGAACATCACGGACCAGATGCCGCTCCCCAGCTCCGCCAGGATGGAGTAGGTCAGGAACAGCTTGGCGTTCCGGCTGAACTGCCGCACTGCGTCCAGGTAGCTCTCCTTGGGAGCGCCGGTGGCTGCGCCGGCAACGGGCGCGACGCCTCGCACAAGCAGCGCCCGCGTTGCCACCAGGCCAACCAGCACGCCTCCCAGGGACAGCAGGCCCCATAAGAGCGGCCCGCCTCCGGACATTGCGGCGGCGGTGCCCCCGCGGGTGTGCGCTTCGTCGGCGAAGGCCAGGCCCACCAGAGCCAGGGCCAGCGCCCCTGCCGCAAACGCAAGCTTTATCCGGAGCCTTGCCCACACGCCCGCTTTCGTCCTGTTGCGTGCCAGAGCTGACGCCATGGAAGCACCCCCTTGCTGCGTCCCAGCGAAAGTAGGGTTATCTTATACCATTTCTTCCCGTTCTTGGTAGGGGGCAATCACGCAGGGAAGGGTCTTTCGATTCTTCCAGCGCCGGCAGGAAAAGACATTGTGTAAGGGCGAGTCGGCGACTCGCCCTTACGGCACACAAGGCTACGTACACACCTGTATCCGTGTCTTCGCTTGCGGGGGCGCGAAGGCGAACGTTGCGGCGGAATGCTGGTATAATGGCGGCAGCTTGACGTTGGTGATCGCATGCGCATTGGAGTAATTTCAGACACCCACGAGCTTGGCGCGGGTTAGGGGTCGTCCCCGAAGGGCGACGTGCACGAGGAAATCATTGCCTGGCACCAGGGCGTGCCTTCTTGAACCCGGGCAGCCCGACGCATCCCGGCTTGCGTCACACCTACGGCGACCTGGGCGCCCTGGCATACCTGGACATCAAGAACGGTGTGGCCTCCGCCGAGATACGCAAGCTACGCCGCAACGGGGCGCAAACCTGAAGCAGGGCCCCTGGGATCCCCTAGCCAAGAGCCGTTCGTGGTGAGCTTGTCTGATCACGCGCACCCCTTCGACAAGCTCAGGGCAGATGGAGCGCGGCTTGTGAGGAGGAAGCGCATGACGCCTCAAACGGAAAAGCTGTTTGCCGGTTCCCAAGTGCTTGACCTGACGACGACGGGGCGCAAGTCCGGCCTGCCGCGCACCGTCGAGCTCTGGTTCGCCTATCACGAAGGATACGTCTACTTTCTAACGGGAAGCACGCACTGGAGCCGTAACCTGGAGGCCCACCCCGAGGCGACGCTGCACGTGAAGCGCCGGATGCTTCGAGCGCGGCTGGAACCCCTTGCCGATCCCGCCGGGACGAAGCCGCGCGTCACGGCCCTTTTTCGAGAGAAGTACGGCCCTCAGGTGGTAGCCCAGTGGTACGAGGGCCACGATAACCTGCCCGTGCGGCTCAAGGTGCTGCCCTGAACCTACAGGCGACATGGCGTCTGCCGTTATTGCCACATTGGACTGTCACCCGGCGCGTACGCTGCACCCCATCTCCCTAGTGTTCCCTCATGCCTGAAAAGACCGAAGCCAAAAAAGAAAAGGACGACATCAAGGTCGTCTCCGTCAACCGGAAGGCATTCCACGACTACGACGTTCTGGAACGCGTGGAGGCGGGCCTTGTCCTCACCGGCACAGAGATCAAGTCAATCCGGGGCGGCAAAGCCAACCTGGGCGACGCCTACGCCCGCCCCGACGGCGGCGAGCTCTGGCTCCTGGGCGCGCACATCGCCCAGTACGAAAAGGCCAGCTACAACAACCACGAGCCGACGCGCCCCCGCAAGCTCCTCCTGCGCAAAGAGCAGCTCATTCGCCTGGTCCAGACCGTCAACCAGAAGGACCTCACGCTCATCCCGCTGCGCCTCTACATCCGGAACCACGTCGCCAAGATCGAAGTGGGCCTCTGCCGGGGACGCCGGGAGTACGACAAGCGCAGGGTCATCGCCGAACGCACCACCGAGCGCGAAATCCAGCGCGCCCTTCGCCAGCGCTAGCTTTTTCGTCCGCCTGCCCTAACATCTCGCGCCGCTGAGCGTCATGCGACGGCCAGCGCAACACATGCGGCACAAAACGCCGCTAGGACTCTCTTTTCGCCTCTTTCCCAGTAGTAGCTTGACGGCACGGTGTATAATGTCGCCGACTCAGCAACAGGAAGGAGGGAACATGGTACAACAGGCGTACAAAGGTGACGTTCTCCAGCGGATAGCAGGCGTCGGGTTCATCATCAGCGCCATCGTGTCCATTGCGGCCAATATCCTAGCGCCGAGGCCCGAGGACCGTGGCGACGTGGCCCTTTCTGTGGCCAAGCTGGCGGAAAACCCGGACACGGCCAAGCTCGCCTTCTTCGGCATCGCCCTGGGGATATGGTTTTCCGTCATGGGATTCGCCGGGGTCTACCGCTCCATAGCCTCCGGCGCGGGCAGCGCATGGTCCAGGCTTGGGTTCTACGGCGTGCTTGTGTCCGCGGCGCTCATGACGGTGTTTTGCGCCGTCCTCATCGGTGCAACTACTGCAGCGGGGAATGGAGCGGCAGTGCCTGCCTCCACCCTCGTCATTGCCGCCAACTCCATCTTTGGTGTTGCCGCCACCGCCTTCTGGATGGCTCTGGCCTTCGTCGGGCTGGGCATTGCCGTAAGCGACGTCTACCCCAAGTGGGCCGGCCTCCCCTTGCTCATCATCGGCGTGGTAACCGTAGTCGGCTATGGCATTCCCAGCGTCTTCCTCGATCCCAGCAAGGCTCTCGACTTCATATTTGCGGGGCTGGCCTTGCTCACCTCAATATGGTCGCTGGTTGTCGGGCTATGGATCACCCGGCGAGAGATTAGAGCCATGCAGCCTGCCTAAGGTTGGATAGGCGATGCAGCGCGCCTTGGGTTGACGAAGCCGCGCCCCTCAAAGCGCGGCTTCGCTTCGCACAAACGTTGCGCAGACCACTCACTAGCTCTGCGTGCTATACTATGAGCACATGGGGACGCGCGGGTTCGACAGGGGATGATTCTGCTGGATTGCAGGCCGAGGCGCCGTCACACCTCGTTAATCAGGCGGCAAACAACAAACGCCAAGCCTCAACTGGCTCTAGCCGCCTAAGCGGCTACGTCTGCCCAAGTCTATCTCCGAGGGCAAGGAGCAGGCGACGCTAAATCGGAGTGCTGCCCTGAGGACGCCGATGTCCAGGGCCTAAGACTATCGGCTGGCGAAGGCGGGCATCCTGCCGGCGGATCACCGCCCAAGCGAGAAAACTAAAGCTGGACAAGCCTGTAGTACATTCACGTGGAGTCTCTTCTGGACGGGGAGTTCAACTCTCCCCCGTCTCCACCATAACAATCCGTGCCCGGCTCTTCCCCAGAGCCGGGTTTCGTTTTTCTCAGAGGCCGTATACCCCCCTTCCCTGCTCACGACTGACTCAAGCAGGGGCTTGAAAGCCGGCTTGGCCCTGACGGCCACGATCCTCTCCTCCTCTAGGGCATCCACGTAGACCGCCTTGGCATGGATGGCAAAATGCTCCGGCGCTCTCCAAGGATCGCCTTCTGCCTAAGGCTGGCAGGTTTCTTCAGAAGCTTCGCCACCGCGCCTCCGTCTCCTTCAGCCCACGAACCACCAAGGAGACGAGCTGTCCTGCAGCAGTTGCTTCTCCCGCCTGTAGTCCCCCTGTTTCAGCAGGCCGCCGAGGTACGCCCTTCCCAACCGTTTGAGCCGTTGCTCCGCCTGCTCCCGCTCGTTTCTTATCCGCTGAACAAGAACGGCCGGCAGCTACGAGCGCAACCCGCCAGTCAGCCAGGAGCAACAGGCATGCCAATGGCTGCAATAAGGTACACTGAGAAGGTGTGAGCAGGCAGAGCTGGGCAGCCTGCCTGCATGACCTTTTCGCCATGCGCCATAGCATTATGATAAGAAAAGGGGAATGAGAAGAATGGAAGGCACAGAACGCGCCAACATTAAACGAGGCTCGCGCGTCTCAATAGTAATGAAGGAAGACCAGCGGTCCGGAAAACTAACGGAAGGAATAGTTAAGGACATTTTGACAAGCTCTCCAGTGCATCCCCACGGCATAAAAGTCCGGTTGGAAAGCGGCCAAGTGGGCCGGGTTAAGAAAATAGCAGTGGCGAGGTAGTTTCCCCCTATGGCCTTCATAAGCATGCAAGGAATATCACTTTCTTATGGCGGTGTCCCGCTTTTTGATGGGGTAAACTTAACCATTGAACAAGGAGAAAAAGTTGGCCTCGTCGGCAGGAACGGGTCAGGCAAATCAACGCTGCTACGCCTGATAAACAGAAGCGTCAAACCAGACTCCGGCGCTGTTTCAGTCCAAAAAGGCGTCCACACCGCCTATCTTTCACAAAAGGTGCCCCGTGAGATACCAGGGACAGTGTTTGACGTAGTCGCCGGCGGAAGCAGAGAATACGATGATCTGATTACACAGCATCAATCCCTAAGCGCCGGCTTGCTGAACGAAGAAACGCCGCCTCCACATGAAGAGTTGGACCGAATTCGCCATACCCTTGAAATGGAGGGAGTGTGGTACAAGAGGGAACAGGTCAGCAAAGTGATCTCGCAACTAGGGGTGGATGCCGGCCGCGATTTCGATTCGCTGTCCGCCGGCCTCAAGCGTCAAGTGCTCTTGAAAAGGGCGCTCATTGGTCAGCCGGATATCCTCTTACTTGATGAACCAACCAACCACATGGATATTGATTCCATCAAGGAACTGGAGGATACGATGGTCCGGTTCACGGGCGCCTTGATCTTCGTTACCCATGACCGGATGTTCTTGCAGCGAATCGCGACGCGCATCGTGGAAATTGATCGCGGCAGGCTGTTTGATCAGTGCTGCGACTATGAGACATTCCTGGTGCGGCGAAGCGCAGACCGAGAGGCAGAGGAGACGCAAAACGCGCTCTTCGATAAGAAACTGCTACAGGAAGAGCACTGGATTCGGGGAGGCATTAAGGCGAGACGCACACGCAACGAGGGCCGTGTGAGGGAACTGGAAAGAATGCGCGAGGTGCGCCGGTCTAGGCGGGAACGGCCCGGGATGGTGAAGATGGAAGCCAACGAGGCCGAACGTTCCGGAACGTTGGTGGTAAAGGCGGAGAACATTGGCTTCAACTATGGCGATACTCAAATAGCTTCAAAGTTCTCCACCACGATTCTGAAGGGCGATAGAATTGGCATTCTGGGCCCCAACGGCAGCGGCAAGACAACCCTCTTGCGCATTCTTATCGGCATGCTCAGCCCGGTAACTGGAACAATCCGCCTCGGCGCCAATCTTCAGATCAGCTACTTCGACCAACTCCTTGAGCAACTAGACGAGAACAAGACCGCCATAGAAAACGTCGGCGACGGCAAGGATACCGTTATCGTTAACGGGAAGACTCGCCACATCATCGGCTATTTGCAGGATTTCCTTTTTTCTCCAGACCAAGCTCGCTCTCTTGTTTCAGTTCTTTCCGGTGGGGAGCGCAACCGTCTCATGCTTGCCCGTCTCTTCACGCGGCCCTCCAATCTCCTTGTCCTGGATGAACCCACCAACGACCTTGACATCGAGACCCTTGACCTCCTTGAAGACCTCTTGATGAGCTACACAGGAACGATTCTCCTCGTCAGCCATGATAGGACGCTTGTCAACAACATCGTGACGAGTACCCTCGTGTTTGAAGGCGATTCTGTCGTGAACGAGTACGTGGGCGGGTATGATGACTGGCTGCGTCAGCGCCCACAGGAGGCAAGACCGAGCAAAGCCCCCGTTGCCAAACAAGACGCCCCACCAGTTCAGTCGCCCAGGGCAAGGCCTAGATTTGGGTTCCGGCAGCAAAAGGAACTGGATGCGCTGCCCCAGACCATTGAATCGCTGGAAAGGGAACAGCACGAGTTGCTCCAGGCTATGGGAGACCCAGGTCTTTACAAAAGGGACAAGGCCGAGATTGTCGCCATAAACGATAGGCTGGAGGCAGTCCCAAAGCTACTGGCTGAGGCCTACGCGCGGTGGGAAGAACTGGAACAACTCCGACTCGATGGCGAAAACAGCAGACAGTCGAAATAATAGAAGGGGATGCCAAACGGCAAAGCGTTCGACTGTGCTGCAAGTATGGTCCCTCTTGCGTCCCCTCCCCGTCTCCACTCGAAACACCGAACAGCGACATCGCTTGCGTCGAAGCCAAGCTCTGACTCCACGATGACGGCGATGCCGCTTCCTTTCACCC